>JAFGLG010000001.1 GCA_016928155.1 Candidatus Woesearchaeota archaeon
GATGAGGTTATGTTTGTTGCAGTGTTGTTCCAGACAGAAACATTCTGGCCATATTGGATTCCATCCAACAGCAAAGTGCATGATGCATTAGGGCTCAAGGAATCAGTATAGATGAACCCGAAATCAGTTGTGTTGTCTGATGTGTTGAAGCTGTTGACAGGACCTAATGCTGTAACAAGTGGATTCGTGTAATCAACTATGAACCGATATGTCACACTGGTGTCAGAGTTCAAAGCATTATCATAACAGGTAACATTCCAATAATGCAATCCTTCTGAGAGACCACCTATACCATCTGTGGCCCAAGAGTTGTTAACAGTTGGTGTTGGTGGGGCAGGAGGCAATCCATTCAGATTCAAGCTGCATTGCAGGAGAGGATCTATGTTATCCCAAGCTGTCCAATTCATCCAATATTCTGTTGCTTGAGAGTATGTATCATTACCAGGAGAATTAAGAACCACAGTTGGAGGTGTCCAGTCCACTTCAATATTACGATTTGTGCCATGCCCAACATTACCTGCAAGGTCTGTGCAGGAGATGTTGTATACATGATTGCCCTGGGGCATGATGGTTATTGAAAGATTTGTATCTGTGTAGTTGAGGACATGGAAGATAGTCAGTTCATGTCCTGCAGAAGCGTGCATTGAACATGAGGAATTTGGACTCAATGAGTCATTGAAATAGAATTCGACATCAACATTATTGAGTGAAGTATTGAAATTGTCCGGCGGACTGTCAGTATAATGGATAGAAGGGGCGACTGTATCTATCGTGATATTCCTCACTTCTGATTTCACAGTGTTGCCTGCAGAATCAGTGCAGTTGATATACCACTCATATTTCCCATCAGGTATCTCACTCTCAGGGATCAGGCTTGTCACAGAACCGTTTTCTGCTGACCCATTGTTTGAATAGAGGGAATCATCCAGGTAGAGCGAACAGTTGAGCGTCTCATCCAGGCTGTCAGATCCTGTGAAGTTGAAATATGTGAGATTGTCATTTGTGTAGTATTCATTGTCAGGATACCAGAGACTGACTGAAGGGCCCTGATTGTCGACAGTGAACACTCTTGTCTCTGAAACACCCCACTGGCCCGCATTGTCTGTGCAGTTCACATACCATTGATAGTAGCCATCACCAAATCCGCTGACTGTGGTGTTTGTATAGGAATTGTTGGCTGTCTGATGGCTGCTGTTCAGTGCGCCGTTGATGTAGAGGCCGCAGTCCAGCAGATTATCCTGGTTATCAGCCACACTCCAGTTGAATATATATGATGTATCTTGTGCATAAGTCTGGTTTGCAGGGCTTGGGTCGAGCAGGGTTATGACCGGCACCGTAGTATCGACAAAGGTATAACCGAGGATGGGACTCATGTTCTCGTGATAAGCCTTGTCCACAGTGGCTATCCTTATCGAATGGTTCCCATCGCCCAATGAAAGGGTGTGATTGGTCCTGTTGTCCGGTGTAGAGGCATTCAGCACATCGTCGATATATATCTTGTAATAACCCACACCTGAGCCAGTATCGACACCTGCGCTCCAGTTTATGAAGACAGCTGTATCATCGAAATCAGGGTGGGTCAGGGCTGCAGGATATCCTGGGTATTCTACATCCACTGATACATTGAATCCCGCCCTGTATTCTGAAAAAGTCTCGTTATCATTGACTGTGATGTTCCATTCATATTCCTTATCATAACTTGGGTTCCTTGCAGTCACAGTGAAGGTGAAGTTGCCTGTCTCAGACGGCTCGACATAGTACTGCGTATCATTCGCCTCGCATTTTATCCATCTCGGATCGATGCTTGCTGTCACTCCGCCGCCGAGAGGCCTCAAGGAACAGTGGTAATATTCACCTATATTGATGGTGAAATTGTCAGGCCACACTGTCGTGACATTGAAAGAGGCGGTGTTGGATGCATTGTTCTCAAATACCAGGGTCACAGTCTCATTCTCCCCGCCTGCAAACCACTTGTCGCCATAATATCCTGTGTACCAGTCGACAAGAGTAAGAGGGAAGAATTCTGACATTATGAAGGTCATTTCAGCATACCCTGTTATGTTGAGCTGCTTGGACTGGGCAGCATAACCAATGGAAGAGGCTTCCACAGTATAGTTTGTCTGATAGACAGTTGCTGTGCTGTTCTTTATGTATTCAGTCAGGATCTTCCTTGCTATCTGGCCGGATGAGTTGGTAAGCTCATCGAACACCTTGGAACCAATGTTGTTTCTTGCAGTGACATTCGCTCCCGGCAATGGACCTGATGAGTTGCTCACAGAGACATCAAGATACCACGAGACATTCGCTGAGGACAATCCATCTGTATTGAGGTCCACAAATGAGCAGTTCACGAGATGATTCGTCATGACAGAGCTGGCATTTGAATAGACATCGTCAACAGTCCCATTGAAGGATGAATCCACAAGCATCACATCCTGTGTATCATCAAGATAGACAGACTGGCTGTAGTTGCTTATGGTGCAGGAAGTCACATTCACGCTGCTGTTCCTGAAGAAGAACCCTTTGCTTCCTGTATCATCCCCCCCTGTCAGGGAGGATCCATTGCAGTCGACAAATATGTCTGAAGTGTTTATAATGACTACACCATTGTCATCAGTATCATTAATCATATAATCATCACGGCAGATGACTGTGTTCTCATTGAGATACACATTATCCCCTCTAAGAGTCCTGCAAGCAGGGTATTGGTGACCAAGCCCCAATATCGGCCCCTTATCCACCACAAGACTGCCCACATATCCATAATTCGCCTGACTGTAGGGATATTCTATTCCTGAATCGCCGAAACCATCGCTGTCTGAATCATTAATAAGCAGGAGATTGGTGAATACATCACTCCAATAATTGCCCTTGAATACACCTCCATCATTTATGTAGAACATATTTGATGAATCACCTGATGAAGCATGCACACGGCTCGTGCCTGAGAAATTATTGAAGAATATTGTGTTGTTTCCGCTGTCTGTGCCTATCAACAAACCATTAGTGTTGCTTAACAGGGTATTGTTGAATATCGAGTTGTTATCTGAACCTGTAAAGATATAGATGGGCCGGTGATTGCCATAAAAAAATGAATCTGAAATGTTATTGTAATCGGAATCTGTTAACACGAGCCCTGCCCTGGTCCTTGATACATTGATGCTGTCCAGGGTTGCATGGGAAGTATGGTACAGAGACAGCCCGTTATTGATACCTAAATCAGTGCCTCTCACTGTTATGTTGGTGAGATTTGAATAATCTGCATAATTCAGTATAAGCTGTGAGAACTCCATATCAGCAAGATTGACAGAATAATTGTACCACCCTATTGGCTTTCCGCGTGAACCGTTCACATTTGTCAGATTCTGATGAGATGATTGTAAAAGCCTATTGACATCATGCTGGGAATTATCCATGAAAATGCTGTCTGATATCCTGTTTCCCTCTGATTTGACAAAATTCAGGCCATAAAAATTATTGGATGAGTTGATATTTGTCAGTGTGGCATTATCTGTATATATCAATGCCAGCTGATTGTTCGCAAGGGCTCCTGAATCTCCCACAGTGACATTATTGATGATTGAGTGGTCAGCATTGCACAGCACCATCATTGAAGCCCTCTTATCTGCCAAATTGACAGTATTGTTATAGAACAACAGAGGATAGCCACCAGAGCCTGTGTTGTTCTCTATCCTGTTGCCGCATATACCAACAGGAGCATTCACATCGATAGAAAGGTCAAGAGTTCTGCTCCTATTCACTGAATTGTTATGCAGATAATTACCGGAGCTGGTACCAGTGATCTGTATCCCATAGTTAAAATAATCAAAATTGCAGCTCCTGAGCTCGATACCTGACCTGTCCGTGAGACGAACACCTATGCCGCGCGAAGCCACACCTTCCACAAAATGATTATTCCCGATGAAATTTGATCCATTGCAGTCCAGGATTGTGTCATTGGCTGTGAAATTGAAGATCCCATTCTCATCTGTGTCATTCACCTGATATGTGCCTGGGCAGATGAGTGTGTTGGCATTAATCAAAAAATTGTCGGTTATACCATTGGCACTCAGATTAGAGATATTCAAACACGGTCCAAACTCCACACCCATCGGCGCGAAGAGGCTGCCGAAATAGGTGATGTTCGCCCAGACCACTTTGTTCAAGGTGTCAACACCCTTTGACTCGAAGAAAGAATCATTTATCCACTCTCCTGCCGATGAGTTATACTTCCATATCTGCAGAGTCGATTCATCAACACCACCCAAGTCTGATTCGTTGTAGGAGAAGTTGATGTAAATCCAGGAATCACCACTAGTGTTCGTGATATTGAGATAATGACTAATGTTAAGATAACCGATAGGATCAGGTGGAACGTCAGTTATGTTGCTGAGACTAAAATTTTGACCGAAAAATGACAGCTGATTGTTATCAATAGTGATATCAGCAAACCTGTTATCTGTAGCATACCCATCATAGATTACATCATATGATGCGCCTACGCTCAGGTTAGTGAAATTGGCCCCCGTAGCATTATATAGGTAAATACCATAGCGGCCATTGGCATGGATGTCTGAATCTCTGATTACTGTACCTGAGGAGCTAATTATCTCAACACCCCACCTCTCACTTGAATATATTGTTGAGCCGATGATGGTGTTGTAATTGGAGGCATCCCCAATGTAAAGTGCATCATAGTTAGGACTTGAATTCATGAGTGAATCAGTAATCACATTATAAGAGCTGTTGTAGAACTCCACTGCATAATACCCAGCTTTGGCAATCATGCCAGAAATATTATTATGATTAGAACCGTAATCAAGCATCAATCCTTGATCCTGTGCAATTCCAGTGCAATTGAATATCTTATTATAAGAACTATCCTCCAAATATATCCCATAATCATTATTTGAAGCCTGTCCTGTAGAGTTGAGTATTGAATTGTTCGAGCTTGCTTCCAGACTGATCCCATAGCTTTCAGCAGCATATCCAGTTGAATTGACAATGGAATTATTTGAGCTTGACAGAATGAAAATGCCTCTCTCCCAGGAAGAGTTCCCCAATGAATTTAGTATCCTTGAGTTATTTGTATTATTCAGGAAAATAGCCGGACTGTAATCAGTCACGTTGCATTTCTCTATGGTTATGCCGCTCAGACCGTTAGCATAAATGCCGTATGCATCAGAGGCCCCTCCCCCACCTATAATAAGAGATCCGTTGCAGTCCAATATTATATTATCAGATGTGAAATTGAAGATCCCATTGGCATCTGTGTCATTGATGGGATAAGTCCCGGGGCACAGTACAGTGTCGCCTGTGAGTGGGGTATTATCGAGTACAGGGGCCATGCATGATCTGATTGTTACCTCATTGCTGCACACCTCAATTCCAAGGTCATATCCGTCATAAGGTGTGACACAGGCCTGCCATGTCTCGCCTGCAGATGTGAATATGCTTGTCAGGGTGTCTGCCAGGGCAACCCCGTCATGATTGTTATCGCTGATGAAGCCGTCTTTGTATTTTACAGTGGAAAGGTCATAATCCACACCGGATGCAACATAGCCCGCGACATAGATATTTCCTGAAGCATCAACCTCTGTAGCCCATGCCTCCCCTCCTCCGGCTTTGGTGATGTTCCATATCTGTTTGCCTTCATCATTATACTTGAAAGTCATCAGATTGTCGCTGACACCAAGATCTGAGACTCCGGAAAAATATATGTAGCCTAGACTGTCGACTGCTAAACCTGCTGCATAATCATCTCCGCCGCTGTCATAGGTCACATCCCAATTATAATTCCCCCCACGACCATATTTGACAGTGATGATGTCATAATCTCCGCTGCCATTGACCTGGCCTGTGACATAGACATTCCCTGAATCATCAGCATCGACACGCCAGCCGTAATCATCTTCTCCGCCGCTGTCATAAGTCGCATTCCACTGATAATCCCCGCTGCTGTTGTACTTGACAACCAGGATATCTGAGTCTCCGCCGGTCTCTGCCCCCCCGGAGATATAGAGATTGTCTGAATCATCGATTGCGAGATCCCACGCATAATCCTGCCCGCCGCTGTCAAAATTCACATCCCAGATATAGCTGCCAGTATCATCATACTTGAATATCACAAAATCGTTTTTGTTTGTGCCGTCTATGTATGAAAATCCGCCAACATAGATATTACCTTCTGAATCGACAACTATGCCTGTTGGCACATCATTATTGCTGCCCCCGCTGTCATATGTCATATTGAACTGGTAATCCCCGGTGCTGTTGTATTTGAAGGTCAGCATTGTGTACTTGGTTCCGTTATGGGATTCTCCTGTGAAATAGACATCGCCGGCCGCATCGGTAGTGACTGCATAGATACTGTCATCATAACCGCCATCATAATCCTCGGTCCATAATATGTTCCCTCCAGCGTCATATTTTACGATCTGGAAATCTGGTGTCGCACCGACAGACACCTCTCCTGCTGTGTACACATTGCCAAGAGGATCCACAGCGATGCCCCACGCATAATCATCAGTGCCTCCGCTGTTGTATGTCGCATCCCACATCTCTGCGACGAATATCTCGCTGTCCCTGTACCACTCACCGAAATAGGTTATGTTGTCACCGTCGATATCATACCCATCGGCGGACAGGGTTAGGTTCTCATGTGTGTAGTTCGTCAGGTATAAGCCTGCCAGCACAGATGATGAAAGCACAGGAGGATTGTTAGTCGCCCTTTTCCAGTCAAGTATCGGACCATAGTCATAAACATTGCCGACCACATTGCCATATGAGGAATTGTAAGGGTATTCAGGGCCTGAATCGCCGAAACCATCCAGGTCTTTGTCTGTCACATCTACAGATTTGATGTCATCCCAGTAATTGCCGTGCGGGACTCCTGTGGAGTTGTCAAAGAAACGGTTTGAGATAGGAAATGGCTCAAGCACAGTGCTGTTGGCATGCACGTGATTGTCAGTGAAGTTGTTGAGGAAGAATATATTGTTGTATGTCAGACCGGCCATCATTATCCCAATGAGGTCATTGCCGTACAGGTGGCTGCTCTTCACTGTATTATTGTTGCCTTGGAGATCAATGCCTATCTTGTTTCCGGATATGGTGCAGCCGGTTATGTTTGTCAGGTTCATGTCGCTTGTCAGGATGCCTCTGCCCCTATTATTTGAGATATCTGTATGATTGATGGCACTGTCTGACAAATGTGTGATATTCATTCCATGGAAATTGTCTGTCAGATGGTTATCATGGATAAGCAGCCTGAGAGCCTCAGGGATCGCCATGCCTATGCTGTTATTGAAGAAACTGTCATGCAGGAGAGCAGAATCATTTGCCTTCTCCAGATTAGCTCCGTGGGTATAATTGGCAAATGTGCAGTTCTTCACAGTGATATTGTGCTGTTCAAGGATGAACAATCCGGATCCTGAACCATTGCCTATGAATGATGAGCCGTTGCAGTCCAGCACAACATCATCCACTGAGAAATTGAATACTCCGTTCCGGTCTGTGTCATTCCTGTAGTAAGTATCATAACATAGTATGATGTCCTGATCAACAAGAGTATTATCAAGATCAGGCGTGACACATTGCGCAGAGACAAGGGAAGCGAAGAAGGGTATCAAGATTAGTAATACTAGAATAAATAAGACTCTATCACGTCTTTTTTTCTGCAATTCCACACCCCTTTAATAACCTCAGATGAGGTTTTCCCCAAAAAATTTAAATTCATTTATGGCAGATCATATTTAAAGGTTTTGCTTTGTTTAAAAATATCCAGAAAAAAATCATAAATATTTAATCAAAAAAAATTAGCACTTTGGAGTGCTCAATGCTTTGCAACATCATATAAGGCTCTCAATGATGCGATCGCTGCACCAGGCGCCACGAAGCTGACCACATATTTCAGGAACAGGTCAAAGTACCAGTGGCTCCAGATAGTGAGGAGCGAACTTCCTGCAATCATGAATGTGATCGATGCTATCAGATACAGTGATATCTCACTGTCTGTGATGTTCAGCAGCCCGACAATTATACCCAATATACCAAGGACCAGCACCCATGTCGCAAAATATGTTGCCCCGAAGAACGGCACAACAATTGAAATAATCAGGCCGACCAAGAAAGCCCAGACCCCTAATCTCGCCTTACCTTTTTTTGCCATAAAATACCACCTCTTGCATTTCTTAGACTTATCCAGTCTCTAGCAGGTCATTTCTTCTCAGGATAGTGAGTGCTTTCCATGGTGGTCTCGACAGGCTTCTGGATTATCCTGTTCTCGAGCACCACCTTCGATCTCTTTGAAACATTGTAGCTGGAGTTAATGTTATGCATGAACTTCCGCATCCAGAACTCCTCATCCTTGCAGAATCTCATGAGGATCATAATGGGTGAGGAGTATATATAATTTACCCACAATCATGCTCAAAGATCAGGCCAGCAAAGAATAGCACCGATTTGCAACTATCCAGGGAAGAAGACACCATAAGCAATATTTAAAAAGAATGAGATTCTGAAGCACAAAAAAAGGTGATATCATGGATAACTCAATGAATAGCTCAATGGTTAAACCAATCAAGCAAACCAACAAACCAATGAACAGACCAACAAATAAACCAATCAGGCAAACCAACAAACCAATGAACAGACCAACCAATAAATCAATCGACAGACAGGTCAATAAATCGCAGAAAGATGCACGAAAAAGGATCGACCAGAGGGTCGGCGTCTTTGTCGACATCCAGAACATGTACTATTCTGCAAAGAATCTTTATGGCAAGAAAGTCAATTTCGAACAGGTCATCAGGATAGCAGAAGCAGAAAGGTCACTGATAAGGGCAATAGCTTATGTGATCAAGACAGATATCAAGGAAGAGGAGCACTTCCGCACAGCCCTCAGGAACATCGGCTTCGAGGTCAAGGCAAAGGACCTCCAGATATTCCCGGGAGGCGCTAAGAAAGGGGACTGGGATGTCGGCATCGCGATCGACATGATAGAGCTTGCCCCCAAGCTTGATGTCGCTGTCCTCGTGAGCGGTGACGGCGATTTCATACCTCTTGTGGAGCATCTTAAGAAGGCGATGGGCTGCAGGGTTGAAGTGATCGCATTCGGGAGCTCGACAAGCGGAAAGCTCAAAGAGGTCGCTGACGATTTCATCGATCTGGAGCCGTTCAAGAACAAAGTGCTGAGAAAATGAGGATAAGATGAATTTCGAGGATTCACTTAGGAAAGAGCTTGAAGGCGTGCCTGACGCAGAGCAGGTATTCGACAGCATCGTCAAGCTTGACCTGCTCAGAGCGAGGAAAGAGACAGACAGGCTTATATCCCAATCAGGGGGCGGACCCCTGAATCCCAGACTTAGACTGCTCAGGGCATACATCAGCATGGGCCTGCATGACCATGAAGAGGCCATATGCCTGCTGAAAGAACTCCTCAGGATAGATCCTGAGGATTACTACTGCCACTATTTCTACGGCATCTGCCTGCGCAACCTGAACTATCCGTGGGAAGCCCTGAAATATTTCGAGAAGGCGAGATCCATCGACGACAACGATAAGGTCAATGAGCAGATACACAACACACAGGGCATCATCAAGGTTGCAGAGAGCAAGGCACTGCAGCTGGTGGCATTCAGGATCGTGCCTGAAAAATACAGATTCATGGGGTGATAATATGGTTACAGAAGTGAATGCGAGCAATTTTGAGAAGGAGGTCGCCAACGAGAAAATGCCGGTCCTGATGGATTTCTGGGCGCCATGGTGCGGGCCATGCCAGATGATGGGGCCTGTATTCGCAGAGCTGTCAAAGGAATTCACAAACAAGATAAAATTCGTCAAGATAAATGCCGACGAGAACAGAGAGCTCGGCGCGAAATACGGCGTCAGGGGGATACCCTGCTTCATACTGGTGAATGACAGCGAAGAGGTCGAAAGATTTGTCGGATCGCAGAGCATGGAAGACATGAGAAGGAAACTCGATATCGCGCTCACGAAGATAAATATGTGATTTTTATCTTTTTTTGCTAATTCTGCTTTCTTTGCCCTGGACTTCTATTTGCTGGAAAATTCAGGAGGGGATGACATGTCTTATCAGGATTTGCTTTGCGGATCCGGCCAGAACCTCTTGGATTTTCTGTAATGGCAGACGCGTCGTCAGAGGATGCTGCGAAGCAGTAAAGGTCCGGTCCATCCAGAAGCACAAGAAAAGAAAAAGCAAGAAAAAATCAGAAGACAATATCGTTCTTTACAGAATTCAGCCACTGCTTGGCTGTCTCATCAGCCTCTGCCCTGTCTTTCGCAAGACCAGAGATCAAAAGCTCCTCGGAAATCAGCTTTAACTCATCTAAGTATACCTTTTCATCCATTAATACCATCAAAACACCCCCAATCGCAGGATTAGGTATCAGGTATATAAATTTAGCGGAAACAGTCTATCTATCCCCAAACATATATACTCAACAAAAGGCAGGTATAACCCAAAGGGTAAGGATATACATAAGTCCCACACATAAGTTCTTCACATAAGTCCTGCATCGGATTTCATGATAAGCAGTAGAAAAATAATTGCAGAAAACAAAATCACTTTAAAAAATTATCAAAACAGATGATATCTTATTTTCAGATTGCCTTCATGTCTGTAAATATGGGACCAACTTCAACAACTGCAGCACATTTTGAATTCAAATGCTCAGTAAATTTATAGGAATATTTTTGTCTTTTTTTGTGATCCAGAATTTCTATCTCGTCTAAGTGGTTTTCCTTGATATTGGACGAAGTCCTTTCTAGTGAACAGATTAAGGAAAAAATCTCCCCTATATCCGATTATTACATCTTAATAGTAGTAACATAATAGAAAGATTTATATATAAATACAAACTCAATAGCGAATAGCACCATGGTATTAGATATATCGACATATCCAACACTTGATGATATTTCTCGTCTAGTCATAAACCCGGACAGATTTGACCCTAAAGCATTTTCACAGGTTGCTAGCGCATTTGGGACTGAAGAGATGGAAAATCCATTTGGGGCCACTGAAGAGATGGTTGGGCATGTAAAATACATAAGGGATATGAATACTGATGTTCAGAAGCTGGAAGCTCTGATAGATCTGTTTTCTAGTGAAGATACTATTGAAAGACAGGTGGAGATAGAAGTTCCGAGTGCACTTAATTTTATTCGCAACTCAAAACCCAAAAAAAAGGTGATTATTGAAAAAACCCGGCCAGTCAGGATGTATTATGATACTAACAAGATTGAAGCAAGAAATGCAAGGGAATTGTTTGAATATGCCATGAAAAATAGAGAAGTTCCTGCTGTGTGTCTGGAAAATACCTTGCTATGGTTAGCATTTGGCAATGCGGTGGGGCTTAAAGTGGGAGCATATGAGATTCCTACACGGGAAATAACAATAAATGGAGAAAAGAAAGGTAATGTGGAGGAGCATAGAAACCATATTGTCCCGGTAGTCTTCATCAAAGGAAAGGAAAAATATCATGCGATAAAGATTGAAACACCAATTAAGGGTAATCGAGCTGAATTGGTGCAACAATTTACAAATTATAGAAGTCATTCTTGTCATACCCTAGTCTTGGCATATATGAATAATTATAAGGTAAGTCTGCAGGAGAAGGCTTTGACATTGATAAAAAGAACAAAAACAATTAATGAGATGTTAAGGATGAATGTTGATGCTAATAATCTCTTGCTTAGAAACCAAGCCATTCAGTTATATTTTGATGAAAAATATAATGAAGCATTGCCATTATTGGAAAGATTACAGAGAGAACATGAGAAGAAACATGGAAAAAACAAAGGTTCACATGCTGAAGCGCTGATGTACAAAGGAAAGACCCTTTTTAAACTTGGCAGATATGATGAGGCAATTGAAGCATTTAAGGAATTTCTTCCGACTGATTTTAGTGACAAATTCTGGGAATTCCAGAGATATCACATGACCCCATCATTTGACTACGAAGCTGATTTTTCTGGTTATAGAGGAATTCGTGATTCTTCTGCTATTGCTCAGATGATGGTTATGTGGGGATCAAGCCTAGAAGACAAGCTCCCGGAAGGACAGAAACTGTCTGCAGAAGAACAACAATTGAAAGACAAATTGTATAGATATGCAATAGAGTTTGGCTTCAGAAATACGGATTTAATGCAAGAGATATTATCTCAGGATATGGATAATACATCAAAAAGTAATACCGGAAGATCATTGTACAACTCAGAAGAGCTACAGCGACATTATGTTTTGTTGCTACATTGGTTGGTGGAAGATTATCAGCAGGCAAAAGCAAGTGATAATCCCGAGGGTCTGAATCAAGCAAGGGAAGATATATTCAATTTCATGTTTACAACCATGAACTTTTATGTTGATTACGATAAGTTCTTGACAGCTTTTCCTAGTAAATTCATGACCACAAAGAAATTATTAAAAATGATAATATCTAATCCTAAGATGAAAGAGAGAGTAGAATCGCATGGAAAGGTGATTGAAATTATTGGTACTGAACAATACCATAAGATGCTTTCTGACAAACCCTGGGACTTTGACATCAAAGATGTTGTAGAAAATACGCCATATCCCCTAAGTAGAGATCTATCAAAATATGATTCAACGAGAAGACTTGTTGGTTTGAATGATTCATAATTGAAAATTAACAGCTTGTAAAAATATTCTTCAACTGACAGAACCTTTGCTCATGTCCAAACCTATCATGCATGAAAAAACACAGGTCATAAGAAACCTGTCCCAATTTGGGATATCAATTAGCTTCAGTTTGATGATAGAGATACAACAACATAATTCTGATAAAACAGAAAAAAATCTTCAGTGTTCATTTCTTGAATGAATACTCGAACTGGTTCCTCTTTCCTGAGATCCTGAACTTGATGAGTTTCGACTTCCTCAGCTTCTTCAGGCTCATTGTGACAGAACCCAAAGAGATGCCAATCTGCTCAGAAATCTCGCGGGAAGTGAACCATTTAGTAGGATGCTTCTTCAAAAAATCGTAAATCTCCTGTTGGCCCATTACCCCACACCTCTTTTAAATTTAAAAATTTACATTTAAAAATATGTTCCATTATATAAACTTTTATTATCACTGAGTTATAGGCCTAGGCTTCTGGACAATCTGACGAAACCCATTTAAAGCAGGCCTGCAAGTTGTTTATAAAGGTCTGAGAATGAGAGGGAAAAAGAGAGTGAAAGAGAGCGCTAAGACTAATAATAGGACCAATAAGAGAACCAATAAGAGAACTGATAAGAGGATCAATAAGAGAACTGAAACCAGAACTGCAGAAAGCAGATATTCATCAGTAAACAAGGCAGCAGGACAGGAGCAGGCTGTACTTGCTCCCGGAATCAAGGTCGTTGAACTGGAGCCAAAGAAAAGGAGGGATTTTCCTCTTGCACCGCTTCTGCTCATTATCATCATCCTCATCCTGATCTCATTTGCCCCGGCAATCATGAGGGAGAGCAGTGAACATCATGCAGATCTGCACTTCATTGACATGAAAGACTATCCGAAATATTCCGAGAAGGGCAATGCAGTTGATTTCACATTCCGCATAGACAATGATGAGGAAGATGAGAATGAATACAGGGTGAGGATGACTATCGGCTATTTCGGCGGCGCTGAGGAGATCGGGCATGAGACGCTCAGGCATATCGACGAGTTCCAGATTGACTGTACAGAGAACCTGACACGGCTGAAGGAGACCATATCCAAACTTGAGAATATCACTGTCCCTGCAGCAGAATTCCTGGAGAGCATAAGTGATGATCCTGACCTGAAAAGGCAGGCTGAAGGATTCCTGGAGCATTATGGGAACAAAGAAAGGCCTGAAGTCATCGACGAGTTCAGCACAAGGATCAGCAGGCATACCAAGAAGACATTCTTCAAGCAGGCTGTGATGAACCAGGATTTCGAGAAGGCGAAGGTGACAGTGGCGCTGGACAGCGGGCAGAGCATTCACTTCTGGATATATGCGGCAGACAGCCTCTATCATTATGAGGATATAGGCTACAGGAGCACAGCATGCATACCTGATGCTGTTGACATATCATGGCAGGAATTGGGCATGATAAGGTTTGAGTATGACAGCAGGATAGGGACAGATCACAGGCTCAGGCTTTTTATCGACGGAAAAGAGGCTGAATCTGACCTTTCTGCACCGATCCCTGCGGATCTTGGGCAGGGATACCACGTGATCGATCTCGTGCTTGAGTACGATGCTCAGATACCCATCGATGTAGACAGATACTTCGAGCTCATCTCAGCAGATGCCAACGGAAGAGAGATACCATCCAGCGCAATAGTCCTGGACCTGGGCAAGATGCCATATGCGCTCGACTGCAATGATGCATTCAGCAATGGGCTCAGGCTCTATGAGGCAGGTGCATACCGTTTCAGGGTGAAGATAAGATGAGGAAAGCATACCCGGGACTCATGTTCGGCACTGCAGGCATACCTCTCTCGACTGAAGTCAGGACGACAGAGAACGGGATTGCAAGGGTGAAGGAGCTTGGGCTCTCTGCGATGGAGCTGGAATTTGTGAGACAGGTCAATATCAAAGAGAACAAGGCACCATCGGTGAAGAAGGCCGCTATTGGGAATGGAGTCTTCCTGACCTGCCACGGGCAGTATTTCATCAACCTGAACTCGCTGGAGAAGGCGAAGACAGAAGCGAGCATGGACAGGATATTCAAGGCCGCCAGGATTGCATATCTCTGTGGTGCGGATTCCATGACATTCCACGCTGCCTATTATATGAATATTGAAAATCAGAAGGTTTATGCCACAGTGAAGAGGAACCTCGGAGCAGTCATCAGGAGGCTGAAGGATGAGAGCATCGATATCTGGATCCGGCCTGAGACGACAGGCAAGGCGACGCAGTTCGGCGATGTGGATGAGATAGTGAAGTTGAGCCAGGACCTCGAAAATGTCCTCCCTTGCGTGGACTTCACCCACCTTTTTGCCAGGAGCATCGGCAAGGTGAATTCAAGAGATGACTTCAGCGAAGCGCTTGCAAAGATCGAGAAAGGCCTCGGGAGCCAGGCACTGAAGAACATGCACATACACATGTCCGGCATGAATTACGGGCCGAAAGGAGAGAGGAACCACCTTGTCCTGAAGGAATCAGAGTTCAACTATAAGGCTGTCCTGGAATCGCTCAAGGGATTCAAGGCAGCCGGCGTCGTCATCAGCGAGAGTCCTAACATAGAGGATGATGCATTGCTCATGAAAAGGACATATGAAAAGCCAGGATGATATGATATGACGGAAAAATATATATGGAGGTGCGGCCATTGCGGTCTGGAGGTCAATTCAGAGACATTGCCTGAAGGGATCAGGAAGAAGCACAAGGACTGCAGGTTCAGGAGATACAAGGTCAGGAAAGAGCATAATCCGCTGGAGAATGTCTTGGACTACCTACATGAGCATGAGAAAGAGCTTGAACACAAGCACAGTGCAGATTCATGCAACTGCGATGATTGAAGCATAAAAAGAGGTGCAATTATGAAGATCGCATTTTTTGAGATAAAGGAAGGGGAAGAGGAGCACATAAGGGACAACCTGAAAGGCCATGAGCTCCTGTTCTTCAGGGAGACCCTTACAGCAGAGAACGCTGACAGGGTCGCTGATGTCGACGGGATATCTGTGTTCATCTATTCGAGAGTCGACCCAGAGGTGCTCGGCAAGCTCAGGAACCTGAAGATTGCTGCCACAAGGAGCACAGGATTCGACCATATCAACCTCGAGGAGTGCGAGAAGCGGGGGATCACTGTCTGCAATGTCCCATTCTACGGCGAGAACACAGTGGCAGAGCATACTTTCGCGCTGATACTTTCGCTCTCAAGGAAGGTGCACAAGAGCTATGTCAGGACACTGAATGACAATTTCTCGATCGAAGGACTGGAGGGATTCGACCTCAAAGGCAAGACCATCGGTGTTGTCGGCTGCGGACACATCGGACTCCATGTCGCAAGGATCGCCAAGGGATTCGGGATGAAAGTGCTTGCATTCGATCTCCACAGGGATGAGTTCCTCTCGGAGGTCATAGGATTCGATTATGCCACAATGGATGATATATTCACGAAGAGCGACATAATATCACTGCATGTGCCGTACAACAAATACACTCATCATCTGGTGAATGAGGAATCATTCAAGAAGATGAAGCCCGCCGCAATTATCGTCAACACAAGCAGGGGAGGCGTAATTGACACTGACGCGCTGCTGAAAGCCCTGCTTGACAAGAAGATTGCAGGGGCAGGCCTGGATGTGATAGAAGGTGAAGAGCTCATAAAGGAAGAGAAGGAACTCCTGCACAAGGAAGAGACCAACGAGAGGCTCATACAGGTCATGAAGGATCTCAAGATACTGCATAATGAGAATGTGGTGTTCACACCGCACAATGCATTCAATTCACAGGAGGCATTGATGAGGATATTGAACACTTCAATACAGAATTTAATCGTTTTTGAGCAAAAGAAGCCTGAAAATCTCGTAAAATTGCATAAATAAGCATTATTTTTATTCTTTTCCTAAATCATCATAGTAAATTTTGTATCTTACTGGTGGTAACATTTATATATAATTTATGCATCCTCCTTTCCATGAAATACCTGGGTTTTGAACTGAACTGGAACAGGAGATTCATGGAGAACATAAACTCCAGCTATAATGTGAGCAGAAGAAGCAAGGCAGTGCTGGAAAACAAGATACTCCAGAAGCCTGTCGAAGTCACAGTCGATGACCCGCACATGCACGGAGACAAGGGCACAGTCCAATTCTGAATGCCTATCCCGGATTCTTCTAGAGATCCAATTCGCCGACATACTCAAACGCATAGAAAGCGGCAGTCACCCCTTCTGAAACACCTGTTATGGCCTGCTTGAATCCGGAATCGGTCACATCACCTGCAGCAAAGACACCGGGGACATTTGTCTCTGACTTCCTGTTTATCAGGATCTCGCCTTTCTTATTTGTCTCGACACCAAGAGGCTTTGCGATATCTGAATTCGGGACGGCACCTATTGCAACAAAGACACCATCGACCTGGAACTCCTTTGATCCATTGAAAGCATTGTCAAAGACCACAGAGGTCAACCCGGACTTGTCTCCCTTGAATTCGGTGATGTTCGTGCTGAAAATATATCTTATATTCTGCGCCTTCTTCAGCCTTGCCATATTTATCGGCTCAGGCCTTGTCAGCTCAGGCTTCCTATAGACAATGAAGACCTCATCCGCCACTTCAGAAAGATGCAGCGCCTCCTTGACAGCAGAGTCAGAGCCTCCGACAATTATTACCCTCTTGCCCTTGTAGAAGAAGCCGTCGCAGAGCGCGCAGTAATGGACACCCTTGTTCCTGAACTCGTCATGGCCAGGCACTTTCAGCTCCCTCCATCTTGCGCCTGTGGCAAAGCATAAAGACTTCCCCAGATACTCACCAGAAGCTGTCTTGACATTGAATCCCTTTCCTGATCTGCTGACTTCAACAACCCGCTCATTCTTCATCTCGACAGAATAATCCAGGGCATGCTCCTTGATCCTGTCAGCGAGCTCGATACCCGCAATCTTCTTGAACCCGGGATAATTCTCGACAACATCAGTCAGAATTATCGTCCCTCCGGGAGACTCAGCAATCACCAAGGCCTTCAGGTTCATCCTTCCGGCATACATTGCAGCAGCATATCCTGTGACGCCGCCCCCGATCACAATAAAATCATATTCCATGAGACCACCTCAGCACATTTTCAGCCCAATTTTTATAAATTTGATGGTTTGCCGGCAAATCCCTGCCAAATATTTATATACCCATCCAAGAAAATGACAATAACATGGTGAAGATGATCATAACATTCGACAGGCAAAGCTGCATAGGTGCAGGAGCATGCGAAGTCGTCGATCCAGAGCACTGGAAAATCGTCTCTGACGGCAAAGCAGACCTGATAAATGATGACCCGAAACCTGTCCAGAAGGACGGCAAGTGGGTGCTGGAGCTTGACGGGACATATTATGACAAAGCCAAGTACGAGAAAGCCAAGGAAGCAGAGTCCGCTTGCCCGGCCCAAGCGATAAAAGTTGAGAAGGTGGAATGATGGTACTGATAACAAAAGAGATGAATCTTGGTGAGATAGCAACAAAGTATCCTTCTACGATAGATATCATGTTTGAACACGGACTGCACTGCATCGGATGTGCAGCTGCCAGGTTTGAGACGCTTGAGATGGGCGCCAGGGCGCATGGGATGGATGATGCGCAGATTGATGAGTTTGTCGATGCGCTGAACAAGGCAGCGCAAAAAGATAAGGGAAAAAAGTAAAAATTTAAATATCACTTCTGAGCGGGATGGACAAATGGCCATTGCTTACTTGAGTTTGGGCACAAATGACGGAAATCTGAAAAAACATATCGATGAGGCAATCTCGCATATCTCCAGGCACTGCAAGATACTGAAGAAGAGCAGCCTCTACCGGGCCCAACCTAAAGATGAGGGAGCGCCACATTTCATAAACTGCGTCCTCAAGATACACACAGACTTCAACCCTTACAAGCTGCTTGAGTTCGTGCAGAGCATAGAGAAGCAGCTGAGGCAGCAGAAACTGCTTTTCTTAAGGTCGCATAAGACAATAGACATCGACATCCTGTTCTACGACGACCTCATACTGGTAGACGAGAAGATAGTCATACCACACCCCAATCTCCACAAAAGGAACCATATCCTCGTGCCATTCGCTGAGATTGAACCGGATTTTGTGCATCCCCTGCACAACAAGAAGATAAGCTCCTATGAGCTTGATGATAAGATGGTTCTCAGGATCCAAGCGCTTTAGGTAAAATTTATAAATTAACCGGCTTCTTTTCCAGACAAATGCCCCGTTGGTGTAGTCCGGCCAATCATTTCGGATTTTCGAGATGATGAGGCTTTGCTGCCTCATATCAAAAACATCCGAAGACTCGGGTTCAAAAGCGTGACAAGAGAAGATCTTTCACAATGAAATTCCCGGACGGGGCATGGTATTTTGATTTTTAACAGAGTATTCTCATTTTTAACAAAGCAGGGAGACTGAGCAGGATCATGCAGATTTCTTCACTGATACCTGACGAAAGACAAAGCTCTACTAAAACCGGGTTAATATTACAAAGGCATATAAACATCACACACTTCCTTTTACCAAAAAACGAGTGATTATAGATGAAAGACGATCTTGAATCCCTGCTCAAAAACATAATTGAGACCATGCATGGCACAGATCACCCACTTCTTGAAAGGATCCAGCTTGCGTTAAGCCACAGCCAGAAATACAGCCAATTATTCGAGGACCTCGGCAACCCTGTCTATTTCAGCACACCAGACGGAAGATTGGCAGATTTCAATCCTGCAATGGAATCATTCACAGGATATACAAGAGAAGAGCTTCTTGGGATGAATATCAGGGACCTCTGGGCGAATCCTGAAGACAGGAGAGCGTTCATATCTGAGATTGAACAGAAAGGAGAGGTTGTCAGATACCCTGCAAGGCTCAGGAAAAAAGACGGGAGCACGCCAGACTGCTGGCTGACAACAACCAGGTCATCCAATCACGCGGGCATGCCGGAATACCGCGGGGTGATACAGGATGTCACAGAACAGACAAGACTGATGGCTGCATTGAGAGAAGGCGAAGAGAGGCTGCATGCAGTGGTCGCAAATTTCCAAGGCATCATGTATTCGACAGACAAAGAAGGCATATTCATCCTCTCTGAAGGGAAGGCGCTGGAGAAGCTCGGCCTGAAGCCGGGACAGGTACTGGGCACATCAGCCATTGAGATGTACAAAAATTATCCTCAGGCAGTCAGCGGGCTGAAGGAGGGCCTGGCAGGAAAATATAACAGAGGGGTAGTGACTGTCGAGGGTGCCTCTGGAAACGTGATCTTCGATGTCATCAACACACCCCTGTTCGACCCTGACGGCAAGGTGATCGGGCTGCACGGGACTGCTGTCGACATAACAGAAAAGGTGAAGGCCCAGGAAGCTGTCAGGGAACTGCTCGAACAGAAGGAACGCCTTATCGAGAGCCAGCAGCAGGCATTGTACACAGATTCGGTCACACAGCTCCCGAATTTCGACAGGATGATCAGCAAAGATTTTCCGGAGGAGATCGCAAGACTGGCTGCCGGAGGACAGTCAACATACCTTGGGCTCAATATAGACGGGTTCAAGGAGATAAATGCAAGCGTGGGACACGAAAGGGCGAATGATCTTCTCAGAACCCTAGCAGAAGATGCCCAGAAAGCCCTTGACAGAAGAGGCAGGCTTTTCAGTCTCGGTGGGGACAAGTTCGGCATCCTGCTGCCAGGATGCAGGGTAAATGAAACAGGCAGGATAATCCAGGCCCTGCAGAAAATCACCAGACCGACATACAATGTAGGGGAGTTGGTATTTGACAATCTTGGGTACACCATAGGCGCAGTCCCTGTGGCAGGAGACATGAGCCCATCTGAGATAAAGAACCTTGCAGAGCTGCTCATCAGTTACGGGAGAGACAGCAGCAAGACGACTGTGATATTCAATCCAGACGATGAAAACCTAATCAGATATCTGGAGAATGAGCAGATCTACATGATCTATACCCAGGCAATAAAGAATCCTGATGACAATTTTGTGCTTTACGGACAACCAGTAGCATGCCTGCCGATCATCAGGGATAATGGAGGCCTCAGGTACAAGACTGAATGGGTCGAAGTGCTTGTCAGGATGATACATGAAGAGGACGGCCACACGACATTAATAACCCCAGGGGAATTCATCGGAAGGGCAGAAAAAGTAAGGCATATCAATATGATCACGCCGCTGGATCATTGGACAATCGACAGGGTTTTAGGCATCCAAAGCAGGAACGGGCATGCATACAGCATAAACATATCCGGAAGATCAGTAAGTTCAGATCTTGTCAGATACATCAAGGAGAAGACATCTGAACACCGGGCTGATCCTGGGATGATAGGGCTCGAGTTCACAGAGACGGTCGCCACAAAAGACTGGGACAGCCTGGAGGAACACATCAGAGAACTGCATGGCCTGGGATTCAAGATAATCATCGATGATTATGGAAGTGAAAATCACCAGATGAGACACCTGTTCAGGATACAGGGGCTTGTCAGCGTGGTGAAAGTTGATAAAGATGTCATGATGAGGGCCATGCCAGGACAGGACTTCGGCACAAGATTGCTCAAAGATGTGGTTGAAGCAGCAAAGGAATATAATATAAGGACTGTTGCAGAAGGACTTGAAACCCCGGCATTGCTGGGTGCAGCAGAGAAAATAGGATTTGACCTTGGCCAAGGATATCTTATCAAAAAACCCATCCCTATCGCAGGGTTCACTGATTCTTGAGGAAACAATTGTTTATAAATAAAGCATAAGATCCTGGTCTCATCAGGACTAAAGCATCAGGATTCCATGGCATCAGATCTTGATATTGAACCCAAATTTCGTTACCTTTATAAACAGCATCAAAAAACCAGATGTCATAATGAAAAGAAGCTCCAGAAGATGGAAGAAGAA
>JAFGLG010000002.1 GCA_016928155.1 Candidatus Woesearchaeota archaeon
CCATCTCTCGGACCATTGCCGTTGTTCAAGCCAAGCTCTGCCCTGAGTTCAGCAGCTGTCTCGAAATCACCATCCTGTGCAGCTTCATGAGCCCTGACAAATGTCCCGAAGTTATCTTCTGTGACAACATCCACAACTCTAGGGTGCCTGCCATCCTGTGTCATCAATGCATACCAGGCATCATAATCCAGGTTGTCCATGGCTGACTCCATGGCTTCATGCCTCTCCTCATCGCAGTTAGGCCCCTTAACATTGTAATCTCCGCGGTAAGCGCTGACAAGGGCTGTTGATGCCAACAAACCAACAACCATGAGCGCCAAACCAAATATTGTTTTTTTCATCTTATTTCCCTCCGGGCCCGCTTCCATCAACATTCAAAAGCAGGTCCAAATGAGATATCAAAAGTGTCTTGTTTATAAGCAAGAAGAAGAGAAAATGTACACTTGAAGTACACAAAAAATACCCAGAACTCAGAGATATCTCTTGTGATAATGGCAGATGGAACTTTCCTTTCTCTGGTTTTACAGGACCTGGAGTACATATCAGGCTTATTAGAAGGTTTTTCTGATATTTTGAACCTAGATAATCGATATCCAAAGAGGATATGTCAAAGATTCATAGAACCATAAAAAGCTCTTTTCAAGCCCGCCAACACTTAGCCCGCCACTATCCTCTGGAATGATATTATCTTTGAGACGCAGGCGCCGTCAGAACAGCTCCCGGGGCAGCCATGATATTCAAAATTCCTGACATCATTTATGCAGTAGTTCTCAGTCAGGGTGTTTCCGTTGCAGGAATCCGTGTAATTGGCCCCATTGTATGAGACTGTCCCATGGACACCATAATCCACACCAGCATCAGTGTCTGAACATACAGGAACCAGCCTGCATGCCCCATCATAACAGCCATCAGGACACGAATAAGAAATCATTTTGATATCCCCATACTCACAATACAACTCATTCAGGAAAATATTTCTATTACACCAGTCTGCTGTCGTATAATCCCCACAATCCCCAGCCATGCAACCAGTACCTGAAATATTGCCCCTGAGAGTATAATTTATGCCTCCATCTGTCTCAGCACAGATGCCGTGCACAGTGATGTTAAAAGACTGCTCATCAGAACCTCCTTTGCTGTCTTCTACTCTCACAATGACAGAATTATCAGCATTCAAATTATACGAATTGATCTGATAAGGCGTTGGCGTCCATTGAATCAAACCAGAGCTCTCATTAATCGACATGCCTGCAGGAAAATCGACAAGCAAATATGAGAGTGTATCATTATCAATTGCATCCACATCATATCCATATGAAGAATAAACAACCGCTTCAGAAACTGGCTCAGAGACAATAATAGGGCTGTCATTGGGAGCAACAACATCAACAAGAACAACATCTGTCCTCGCAATCTCTGTCACAGGATCTCCTATGTCATCTGTATACAAAGAATCTACAACAGCTACCACATTCCATGCAGTGGCATTGTCCTCTGTGATCTCGACATTCCACGTGACGATGCAGACATCGCCATCCCTCATATTCTCCAGGCAGCCGACCTGTTGCTTGTTCGGAACAGTATAGAACGGCTCAACATAAGACTCAGGCACAACTTCCTCAATGATACACGGCCCTGGACACATCTTGTAACTGTGGAAAGGTTGCTCTGGAATTTCTGTATAGTTTGCTGTGCCATAGTTTGGTTGTTTATATCTATCCTTAGTTACTAAAACAGATCTATGATTCTGCGATAAATTTCTAAACAAATAATAAATAGAATTGTCTTTGTTCAAAACCAATTGCATAGATGTTGCCTCTGTTGGACCAGAACCGCACAAATTATCCCATTCAATTATCACTCTTCTTGTGGATTTATTATAATGTCTGATTCCTCCGCAATTTTGATTTTCAAAAATTGTATCATAGGCAGTCATATGTGTAGTTTCATATTAATCCCAAGCACCTCCAACACCTTGGCAATAATCCATATACAAATTCATCCATCCCTTTGGACCCACACAACCATGGTTTGTTGTATATTCTGAATAATTATAATATTTAAAATCAAATGGCAAATCATACATAACTTCATCAACAATGCCTACTTCTGTTAAAAACTCTGTTTGATTATACCATGTAAAAGGCATCTCATACCAATCATAAGCACCATTTTCTCCAGGTGTTGAACTCTTTGGAGAACTCCAGTTTGTCTCATTATTCCAATAGACAAGCTCTGCTATTGTATCTCCACATTCGCCACCAAGACATTCAATTTCCAATTCCATATCTACATGACTATTTTTGGTTAAATTATCTAAATCAGATGTCAAAATATTCAAGATATATTGTCCCCAAGGTATTTTCCATTCCTTTACTTCAGTATTAGAAAAGCCATTGCTGTCATAGCACGTGACTTCCAAAGCAAATTCTCCAGAATCATTTATTATCATATCGGGGTTGTCATATTCATAAGCTCCCCCATTAAATGATTCATAGAACAATACATTATTATCAGGAATATTTGTTAATTTAAATTTAACATCAGTAACTGTTCCACCAGATGTGCTTGTGCAGCTTGCTCTTACTTTTTCAAAATCATCGCCAAAACCAACTTCTGAACACTCCCGCCAAATTCCATCATAACATTCAATATTTGTAATGTCTGGAGGCAATAAATCTAAGATTGTAACGTCAACAGCACTTGTCTGGTGCTCAATTACAGATGGATTTGATGAAGAATAAACAGTAAAAACATCCCAATTTGAACCCACATTTCCAGTTGCATTGACTCTCCACGTCTGTTCACATGATTCTCCCGCATTCATTCCCTGAAGACATGTCTGGTTTTCAGGATATCTTGGATTCTGATCTATTGTATAAAATGGAATTGAAACAGTCATTGGAATTGTTCCATTTTTAAAAAGAGCAGTGTAATTAATTGTGATCTCTGCTTTTCCAACCCAAGTCTCATATCCGCAAGATCCTGGACCGCCGCCACAATCTGCAATTAAATTATAATTCATTAAATTCAATTCATTCCAATTATCGCCAGGAATAAAGAAATCATTAAATTCAGTCAAATGATATGTTACTACAAATGTATCAGGTAAGGTGTGGGGAGGATCACAATAATAATTATAATCCATATTCTGAGAAGCTAACCAAGTCTCTATTAATTCTCCATTTAAAGAAAGTCGAAAACTATCTCCCATCGTACCATATGCATACCAGACTTTTACTTCAACACCATCAATAGAAGTTGCATTTGGTAATTTAAAATCAGAAGTTTCATTAAAATCCTGTTGCCACCCATAAGAACAAATATCAGTAAAATCAATAGTACAATCATTAAAACCAACATCAAAAACACAATATTCTTCCTGCTCCGGAGGATCTAAAGTTGCAGTTGTATCACCGCACTCTCCACCAACACACTCCACGCCTGTTGTGAAATTAAAGAACATATTGTGATAGACATCATATGTTGGGCCTGTTGGATCGATCAGATAAGGAGAATATGTTCCCCATGTCAGGAAGAATGATTTTTCCAAGAAGATCCCTTGCGCTTTTGAATTATAGCATGTTGCAGTCAATAGCCAATTGCCAGAATCAAGCAGCTTCACATCCTTATTGTCCAGGTAGAAAGTGTTCTTGTCTCTTGAAGTATAGCTCTCTTCAAAATAGACTTCCCTGTCATCTAAGTTCTCCAGCCTGAACTTGACATCAGATATCTTATTATAACTATCAAAACAATCAACCCGTGCTTGAGATATCACATCATTGTATTTCAGGTTTGACTGGTCCACCCATGTCTTGCCTTTCAGAACTTTAAGGTTAGACAAAGACATTGTGCTTGCAAAAGAAGGATCAACATAGCTCTTCAATAGCAAGAGCTCTTTCTCAGGCAGCTTATCAGCAAGATAATCATAATCAATTTTATCTGCAAGCCTCTGTGTATTGAAGCTTGAAAATAGATATGAATATTTTTCAGGGTTATTCAAAGCAGTCCTCAATATGAACATGTCCCTTTTTGTGAAATCCCCTGAAGAAAGAAAATCCTCTGCCAACGCAATCTCACCTGAAATGACCTTCTTGGAAATATCCCTGGCAGGATCATCAAGCTGAGAATATGTCAATGCAGAGAATGAGATGATGAGCACCAACCATATAAGTGATTTTTTTCTCATAAGGACCCCCCAAGTGATTTCTCTGAGATCAGCCTATAGAAAGACAAGCCATTATATAAAGATTTTTGGATTTCTCCCAATATTTATACAAGAAATAAAGGATCAGATGTGATTCAACAGACAAGCATCAGAATGGTACCCCTGGATCAGACATGGATGCATCAAATCCCACCCTCTTGGTGCCGTACTTCCTTATCAGGAAATCCACAATATTCGGCTTTGCATCAGCAAGCCTTCTCGCTGTCCAATCCTGGTATTCTCCCAGCTCATCTTCATATGTCATCCTGACAATATCATTCCTGAATCTCCTGTAATAATCTATCTTGGATCCAAGCACCCATTCCCTGCTGAGCATCCTCTCGAGCTCCCTTGCCTCTGCCATGTCGCTGAAAGGTATTCCCACTCGTGTCATGAGATCATCGAAGAACTCCCTGGCCTTTTTCCGGGTGGCATTGCCCTCGAAGCCGGCGATATAATTCAGAGAGTCCCTGAGATTCCTGAATAATGCCCTGCCCATGCGCCTGATCCCATCATAAGCCAGAGCAGCATGGCCGAGAGGGAGGATGATTATCTTATCCTCTATCGTCCTTATCATATCAGCATGATCCCTGCAGTATGTGTATTCCAGACCGACATTATACCCCTCATCCCTTGTGCCTCTTGCAGTCATCGCAGTCGCTGGCTCACTGCAGCCATCAAAATTGCAGCTGATGCCGTGATCATAGCTGTTCAGGAGAAACATGATGTATCTTATGGAGTCAGGACCATCACAGCTGAAGAACCTCCTCGCTTCCATGATCTCCAATAATCTTCCTTTCGGAGAATTCAGGTCAGACAGAAAGGGATAATCAGAGAGCCCTATCTGCTCCAGGGTGCGATTGACATGCCTTGCTCCCCTGTAGGGATGAGTCCTCGGCCTGCTGAACCTCATCTCAAAATCACGCTGGTATACCATGCAGATGCATAGTCTGAAGGATTATTAAATGTTTCTGTTGTTATAACTTAATAGAAGTAAATAATATTTGATCTGTTATTTATTTCAATATTGAAATCAGATAATGCTGACCAAAATACTGACCAGAAGACATGTGATGAACAGAAACACAGCTCTCAGCGCCTGGTCTTCAGGACATTGATCAGCAGGAACCTATTGTACAGCACAGCAAGATAGAGCAGCGCATAGAAAAGGCCTGAGAAGATTCCCTTGTACACAGCGTAGAAATCCTGCGAGGTCTCGAATTTCGTGTAGAGATAATCCCTCATAATCCATCCGCCGCCGCCGAAAATAATCGTGAGTATGAGGAAAGGCATCAGGAGCACAAGGAATGAAAGAGATAATTTTCCGAAGCGCCTGAAAGATCTGAAAGACAGCGCAATGATATCTGCAACAGACTCAGATGGATGGAGAAGAAAGACTGTATGCATGACATTGAAGAAGAGATAGACAAAGAGGAAAATGATGACAGCAACAACGAAACCAAGGACAGCCAGGGGGACCGAGGCAGTGAATACCGCCGACAAAAGAATGAACAATATCGAGAGCACAGCCAAGCCCCCGAGTGCAGAAAAGTTCTGCAGGACGAATCCCCTCCAGGGACCTATCTTCAGTGAAAATCTCACGGCCAGCTCGCGCAGCACAAGATACTTCGCCACCGAATACACCAGGGTGATGAGAGATACATAGACAATCACAAATGCCACGCCGAAAAGGAAAGTCACAAGATCCGGCTTGTAGAAATCAGGATCTGTCGGGACGATATCTGAGAAGAATATGCCGAGAAGAACAAGAGCAAGGATGAAGCCGGCATCAATCAGGACAATCCTCCAGAGATCCCTCCTGCTGATGATCTGATGATAAGTCCTTGAAAGCAGATTCCCCTCCTTTCTTGCCATGAATCCCATTCCGGACAGCAGTTATTTAAATATTACTTATCGGACAAGCCCGGGCAGGCCGGGGCAGGCCAGGTTATTTATAAAGGGTTAAATTTAAAAGGGAGTGAATTCCCTCCAGACCAATCTCATATAAACTGGTGAAAATGGACCTCAAGAAGCTCAAGGAAGAACAGATCAGGCTATCCAGAAAGCTTGAACTGAAGGATTCCCTGGAAAAAACTGAACTATATGGCGGAGCTGACCAGGCATTCTACAAAGACAACATAATCTCATGCTTCGTGGTGCTGGACAAGGATCTCAGGCTGGTTGAGAAACAGACAGCTATCATCCAGTCCAAGATACCTTATATACCCGGATTCTTAGGCTATCGGGAAGGACCGGCCATATTAGAGGCTTACAACAAGATAGAGAACAAGCCTGATGTCATATTCGTCGACGGCAACGGCATACTGCATCCGAGAAGGTTCGGGATGGCATCGCAGATAGGGCTGATCCTCGGCAAACCATCGATCGGTGTCGCAAAGAAGCTCCTCTGCGGAGAGCTCCAGGACGACAAGGTGATGATGGAAGACAAGGTAGTCGGCAAGGCAGTGAAGACAAAAGAGCACAGCAACCCCCTGTATGTATCGCCGGGGAACATGATAAGCCTCAAGACAGCAGTCGAGCTCGTCAAGAAGACAATCGTGGAACCGCACAAGATGCCAGAGCCGCTACACCTGGCCCACAAGTTCTCCAAGCAGAAAAGGGACCAGATGGACAATCCCAACATGGAATGAAGCGAAATTCGGATGCCCTATCACTTCTTAGCCATGCCCCACATTGTGTCGAAGAATTTCTTGCATGCATCCATGGCCTCCCTGTTCCTTATCCTTATGACAATCGGCCTCCTCAGCAGCATGATGAACAGGACTGTGTCCTTGTAAAGGTTCAGCTCTGCGAAAGTATCCTGATACAGATACCTGACCTCATGGGGCGGATTATTCTGGAAATAATTCGTCCTCATCCTGTCCCTGAGATTCTCGTTGAAGATTATGTGGACAGTGTAGCCTTTTTCATTTACTTTCCTGTAATATTGGTTGAAGAACCGGTCAGCCAACTCAGGTGTCTGGCCCAAGCTAGCGCCGAAGATATAATTGTCATCTCCCTTTTTCAGGGTCCGGGCGATATCATTGAAAACAGTCTTCATGCCCTCCCATCCGTAGAAGACCTCTATGTCTGTTCCGGCCTCGATCCCTGAATACTTTGCCATCAGAGCAGGCAGCATGCCATCCACGAGCTCTTTTTCCCTTTCTATCTCTGCCCCTTTCCTCTCGAGGAAATCCTTTATCCTCTCAGGATTCGCTGCGCTGAAATGGATGACACCATTCTTTTTCACTGAAGAGACTATGCCTTTCTCAAGGAGCCTGTTAGCGACGTCATATATCTTTGATGGGGAGATGCCTGATTTCTTGGCTAGCATTGTCCTGGTCGATTCCCCTAATTCAAGAAGAGCAGAATAAAGCCTTATCTCGCCTGAGGTCAGACCGATCTTCTTCAGTCCTGATATATCCATGTTAATAGGGTTTTACAGCCCCTATATAATTTTTTCTTAAATTGCCCCCTTGGGGGACACTAATAATTAAATATCTGTTATCACCATAAAGTTGTAACAAAATCGTTATACGGGCATAGACCCGGCAAACGGAGGATGGAAAATGGGAATAACAACCAAGGTGAAAAGGATATTGGCAGGAACCCTGCTGGCTGCAGGACTCTATGCAGGTGCTGCCAGGGCAGAAGAGGCAGGAACACAAAGCGGACATGCAGGTTTCATAAGTCAGGGATACAATGCTGTCGAGATGGCTGTGACAGACCAGCAGTTCAGGACAAGGCTGCTCACGAACATAGATGCGTCAATTGAGGGGATGCAGGTTGGAATCCATGGGATGAATGAGACAAATGACCTTAGCAAGGACGGCTATTTCGGAAGGAATGTCCTGACAGCAGGCAAGAAAGGCGCAGGGACCTCACTGGCATATGTCTTATTGACGAACAGCAATGGAATAGTCGACCAGAAAATCGGGATAAGGAACACGAGCATTCTGAAGAAACTCGGCTGCTATGGATCTGTCGATGCAGCTGTTGATGCTGATGGAGGGAACATGACGGTCTTTGTAGGAAAACCACTGCCAGGCGGGATGTCAGCAGAGATGTATCATTCAGCTGAGATGCCTTTCAGCGGAGACCCGAACCATTACACAGAAGCGCAGCTAAACAAGGATCTCGGAAAGAATATGTCAGGCTTTGTGAGAGCAGAGATACCGGACCTTAAATTGGATGATGCCGCTTATCTCGGTGGAGTGACTGTCAGATTTTAATTATTTTTTCTGATTCATTTTTTCTGTTTTCTTATTCACATATAGGTGAAAACATGTCTTCTGATAAAACAAATAAATATTTATACCTGTGAAATATGGTGTTAGATATCATATTTAAAGGAGAAAAAAGGTGGTAAGATGACTGATCTGAATGAAGAAGAGATGCTAAGACTGAATTCTGAATACGAAAAGACAGCACCGAAGACAGATGTGCCAGGCTATAATGACATGGTCAAGACAGAGAAAGATTACAAGAGATATGACATGGACACATTGCGGAAGCTTGTGCCTGCACTCATCGAGAAGGGCATAGACAATGTGAACCTGTCGATGTTCAGCCAGGAGCTGAGGAATGACCTGCTCAATGCAGCCGGAGACGAGTATTTCAGGAAAGGAAAGATGAACGAGGCCATAAAGGCATTCACACTGACCAAGAACTCACAGAAACTGAGCGAGATAGGCGACAACTTCGTCAAGGTCGGCATGTTCAACAGCGCAGTGGATTCCTACAGGCTTGCAGACAACAGGGACAAGCTATGCGAAGTAGGGGACAAATGCCTCAGGGAAGGGCATTTCACCTCGGCAATCAAGGCCTTCAGGGTCGCAGGCGACAGGGAAAGGCTGATCAGGGTCGGTAACGAATGCCTGGACAAGGAGAAGATAGACTTTGCTATCGAGGTCTTCGGTGCGGCTGATTCATACGAGAAACTTAATGAGCTCGGCGACAAATGCCTCAATGACGGAAGACTCGGATATGCGGTCCGGGCCTATGAGCTCTCAGGAGACAAGGAGAGGCTGAGCAAGCTCGGCGATGTCTGCCTCAAGGAAGGACTCTTATCGAGCGCACTGAAGGTTTATGACCTCGCGGGGAATGAGATGATGGTAGAGTTCATCAAGCAGAACTTCCCGAACAAGGCAGACATATACTCAAAGTAAGAGTGCAGCAGAGAAATCGCCATCCCTGATATTTCTTATTTTTTTCCAAATCCAGACAGAATCCTCAGCGGCCAGAGATATCCCGGCCAAAGCGACGGCATAATGAAGCAAGATTCCTCTCATGTATCCTATCTGCAACAAATTGGATGCTGTCCTCCACATCAGCACAGAAATCCAGGCCATCTGTCCAGGTAACACCCATCTTGTCCCAGAACTCCCTTGACTCCGGCTTTGAAGTCGCATTCAGGTAATTTATGCCCATCTTCTGGACGATATCCAGGATTGCAAGATAAGAGAGCGAACCCCAACCAGAATATCTGGAACTGCCATTGATGGACTTCGGACACCTGAGCATCTCAGCCATCTCAATCTGATACAAGAATGCAGGATCATGCTTCAGATCCATCTCGGCGAACGACCCGCTGACTACTCCTATCCCGATCCAAATCCTGTCCAAGAAAGAATTGGGGAGCTGTTCGAACTCAAGCTCCATCCGTGAGAAAGGCGTCTCTAGCTCAGGATATCTCCTGGCAAGCCTATAAGGAGCTGACTCTACAACCTTTTCAAGGACCAGATTTCCGTCCCTGTTAAGATGATCGTATATATCAAAAGCCAAGGGAATCACATGATGGGATCTGCAGAGAGAGCAAAGCTGCTGATATATAAATGTTGCACAATATTTATAAATTGATGTTCAATTTTTTGGGCTTATGGAAGACGAAAACAGGCTCATCGCAGAGAGGAAGAGAAAGCTCGATGAGATAAAAAAGATGGGGATAAACCCATATGCATACAAGTATTCTGCGACACACCATTCTGAGGAGCTGCAGGAGAAATACTCAAGACTGAATGCAGAGGAGAAGACAGAAGACACAGTCAAGGTATCCGGCAGACTGATGATACTCAGGAGGATGGGAAAAGTGACATTCTCGCATCTCCAGGATTCAAGAGGCAAGATACAGCTCTACTTCTCCAAAGATGACCTTGGAGATGGATATGACCTCGTGAAACTGCTCGACATAGGAGACATCGTAGGAGCTGAAGGCATGATCTTCAAGACAAAGACAGGAGAAGTGACTGTGCTTGTGAAAAAGATCGAGCTGCTCACAAAATCACTGCGCCCCCTGCCAGACAAATGGCACGGGCTCAAGGATGAGGATGCAAGATACAGGATGAGATATGTCGACCTGATCGTGAATCCGGAAGTCAAGAAGACATTTGCCATCCGTGAGAAACTCATCTCGGAGATGAGGAAATTCCTTGCGTCAAAAGGATTCCTGGAAGTCGAGACACCAGTGCTGCAACCGATATACGGGGGAGGGCTGGCAAAGCCTTTCGTGACCCATCACAATGCACTTGACAGGCAGATGTATCTGAGGATATCGAATGAGCTCTATCTGAAAAGGCTCCTTGTCGGCGGATATGACAAGGTCTTCGAGTTCTCCCGCGACTTCAGGAATGAGGGGATAGACACAAGGCATAATCCAGAATTCACAATCATGGAGACAATGTGCGCATATGCAGACTATCTCGACTCAATGGCTGTGGTCGAGGAGATGATCTCGACGCTTGCTGTGGAGATCCTCGGCAAGACAAAGCTGAACTATCAAGGGACAGAGATAGACCTGACACCTCCATGGAAGAAGATGAGCATGATGGAGGCAGTCCTTGAATTCACAGGAAAAGACTTCAAAGGGATAGACCTGGAGACAGCAAGAACATATGCAAAGGAGCTTCGGGTTGAAATAAATAATGAGATGGGAGTCGCCGGCATAATGGCAGCAGTCTTCGACGAGATCGTCGAGGAGAGGATAATACAGCCGACATTCGTGATGGACCATCCGGTTGAGATCAGTCCCTTGGCCAAAAAGAAGAGAGGCGATGAGGATTTCACAGAAAGATTCGAGCTGATAATTGGCGGAAGGGAGTATGCGAATGTTTATTCTGAACTGAATGACCCATCTGTGCTGCGCGAGAACTTCGAGAAACACAAGGAACTCAGAGAAGCAGGACAGGATGAGACGCACCCGGTTGATGATGATTTCTTATGCGCACTGGAATACGGCATGCCGCCAGCATCTGGCATCGGGATCGGCATGGACAGGCTAGCGATGCTGTTTGCTAATGCTGGGTCTATCAGAGATGTGATATTCTTTCCGATACTGAGGAAGAAAGAGTAATATTTATATACTTCTTGTTAAAATAATAACAAAATGGTAACTATAGCACATATTGCAAAGAAACTCATTGAAGACAAACCATTCCTTCTTGATGCACTGGCAAAGAAGATCATCAATTATGGAGCACTGGCTGACATGATACAGCCGGATGTCGAGAAAGAGATGGGCAAGAAAGTCAAGCACAGCGCAGTGATGATGGCGATAAGGAGATATGCAGATGCCCTTGACAAGGTCGATGCTGCACAGAAATTCGATTATAATTCTGAGATAATAATGAAGACAAACCTCTGCGACATAGCAGTCAGCAAGAGCCCATCGCTCTTCATCAAACTGAAGAAGATATATGAGACTGTGAATTATGAGAAAGGGGACCAGCTGAATGTGATACACGGAAACAATGAAGTGTCGATCATAATCAGCTCAAAATACCTGGAGAAGATAAGCAAGATACTTGAAGGGGAGAGGATCCTCAACACAGAGAAAGACCTTGTGTCGCTGTCATTATCATATGGGATGGACTTCTACCGCACCCCAGGCATCATCTATCATGTGACTAAGCTGTTCGCATGGGAGAACATAAACATCATCGAGATAGTATCAACACTGACTGAACTCACATTCATAATCTCTAATAAGGATTCGATGCGTGCTTATAATGCACTGCAGAAACTGATAACAAGCAAGAGGTGAAAAAATGAAGAAAGCAATAAGCTTTATCCTTTGCGCACTGCTGCTCTGCTCGTTTGCAATAGCACAGCCAAACAGGGACAGGGACGGAGGAATGGCAGGATCAGGATCTGATGGATCAGGAAATGACTCCGGAAACGGAGACGGCAACGGAAGCCAGGCAAATACCCAGAACCAACAGCAGAACCAAGGAGAAGAGAACCAGATACAGAACCAAGAGAGGACAGAACTCCAGGCAGGAAGCTATAGGATGGAGAACGGACAGCAGCTACAGGTGCAAGGCGGAGAGCAGAAACAGCTCAAGATGGGAGAAGCAGTGGCAGAGACCAAAATGGCACTTTCTCAGGAAAGGGTACAGCAGAAGACAATGCTCTCAGCAAAACTCAGCAACGGCAAGAACGCAGAGATAAAAATCATGCCGGATACAGCATCAGATAAAGCGATTGAGATGCTTCAGCTGCATGTGTGCTCTGAGGAGAATGGATGCACCATAGAGCTGAAAGAGGTAGGCCAAGGCGAAGAAGTCAAGGCTGCATATGAAGTCAAAGCACAGAAACAGGTCAAAGTGCTTGGATTCATAAAAGCACAGATGAAAGTGCAAGCCCAAGTGAATGCAGAGAACGGCGAGGCCATAAAGGCAAAGAAAGCATGGTGGGCATTCATGGCAGCAGAATAGGGCAATAGTTTTTTTCCTTTCTTTGCATAGATTATCGGTCAGAAAATGAAAAAGTTTTATGTGAACAGGATATTTGCAGGCAGCATATCTCTCCTGAACATCCTGGAGATGTATGACGGCAGCTTTGTGCTGAAAGGACTCTTCAAGGAAAGAAAGATATCTTATGAGGAGATTGATTTCATAAAGCTGTCAATCCTATCATTCAGGAGGAACATCGAGATCTATCTGAAAGAGAATGATAATCCAATAATTATCCATTCATTGTTCAGCTAGAAGAGAATCATAGAGGAATTCAAGAAACACAATGTCGAGTTCTCAGATGACACAAAAGAAAAAGAACCTGTAGAATTCACTGATGAGGACCATTAGAAGGGGCAGAGGGCTTGAGAAGGGAAATATTTATAAAAAATACTATATTTAGGATAGTATAATTGTATATTAGATTTGCAGAAAATCTATGCTTTTCCTACCTAAACAAAAATTGAGGTGAAATGATGGATCAAAGAAATTTAGCTTTTGTCTCTATAGTAGCAATCGTGGCAATAGTCGCGCTTGTTGTGATGATTTCTGGAGGAAGGACAAGACAGATGACAGCAGAACCAATAGTCCTTGACATGGCAAGCGACAGAGTGGGGGAAAGTACAACCAATGATTTCATGGTTATGCAAGCTTTGGCACTTAGAAGCACACTATCTAACAGGAAGGTTGTCAACCAGGCACTGGTAAACTCTGGGGGCGCAGATTTATTGACGCAGGAGATGACAGAGTAATGGAAACATGGTCAGGTGATTTTGGTACAGGTCTAACATGCCATGCAGGCCCAAGTAGATGCAGAAAATGGCGAAGTCAAGACAAAGAAAGCAGGGTGGGCATTCATGGCAGCAGAATAAATCTTATTTTTTATTCATTTTTATAAAGCAGAAAGAACATACAGATTCAGAATATCCTTTCAGACCTTCTGCTGTTTCAGACGGTATGCTTTCTCGATTATCTCATCATCAGCATCCCAGCCAACAGGTTTCTTCTCCACAGGCTTCTCAACCTTAGGATTCCTTCTTGAGGCAACACAATTAGGGCACACCATCATGCGGAAATAAGGATCAAGAACAAACTTATCTGACATCGTTTTCTTACCACAATTCCTACAATTCACTGGAACGCTTTCCATGCAGGCACATTTTCAATCCTAATTTAAAAATATGTCGGTCATCTCTCATCAGTCTTCTTGATGATATGGAAACCGAACTGAGTCCTTACCGGACCTGATATCTCACCGACCTTGAGTCTCATAGCAGCATTCTCGAACTGAGGCACCATCTGGCCTTTACCGAAGAAACCCAAGTCACCGCCTGACTTCTTGCCCGAAGGGCACTTAGAGAACTGCCTTGCGAGCTCTTCAAAATTCGCTCCGTTCTTCAGCTTCTGGATCAATTCCTTGCAGAAGACTTCCTTCTCGACTAATATATGGGATGCGCGTATTTGCTTTGGCATTGGTTTCACCTGACTCTATGTAAAAATAAATTATGCGGGGCACACGTTCCCCGACTAAACTTTAATTCTGAGATTACAATGAGCTGGAAATATGACCAAGTTTAAATACTTTGCGTAGGTCTCGTTTAAGGTATGCCACGATTGCAATCATCCAAGAACCGGTTCTCCTTGACTATCCCTGCCAATGTAATCCGATTATTGGGCTGGCAGAAAGGAGATCATATAGATCTGGAGTCCGATCTCAAAGGCAGGTTATACCTGAAGAAAGCATCCTCAATGAGACAGCAGCCACATGATGAGATAGAGTATTAAAAACATGATGGCCAGCTTGCCTATTGTTCTCAGAAGGATCCCGATAATATAACTTCCAAATTCAATAATTGATTTTACAATCTTCTTCATAATCACCCAATATAATCTCTTGATACAAGATACTCAGGGCTTACATCCTTGAGTATTTTTTTATAATCTATCTCTGGCTCTCCGTCATCTGAATCATGCTCCGGCTGATCAAGGTATCGCTTCTTATCAAAACACGCAACAACCTGAACCTTCCCATGCTCAATAAGCAGACTTACAACACATGGCCTTTCCATCTGCTTTTCAAAGCCTAAAAGCCACGCTTCATAATCCTTCGCATCACTTTCTCTTGCTTTTTCCATTGAATATCAATCTCCCTAAACATCTTATCAAACTCCTGCTTTGTCCTCACATCCAAAAAAAATATCCCCATTGACTCCCCTCATCTATTACTCTGCCACTTGATTGCACATTGTTCTTTATGGCAAAAGAATAATACATTGATAGGCTTCTCCTTCTCCTTTGGGTTATGCAAGATAACAATCCAGTCATCAACTATCTTCTTATCACAATAGGCACAATGAATATCATGATTGTTTATTATCCCATGAAGATCAGCATGATTGCTGATCGCATCCAATGAAACCAAACCATAACCTTTGATGTTCGCTTTCTTTTTTGGATACATTCTCTTGATGTAATCTATTTGTTGTTGATACTGCTCCCCTTGTTGCATCATTGTTGCCACCTCATCTTTCCGGAATTAACTCATACCCGCATCTTGCTCCCTTGTATGTGCGTGAATATGCAATATAGCTATATACTCAGGGTATATTCCCTATTACTTCATAATAAATTACCTTCTGCCTTTCCTTAACAGGCCTGAACTCCAAACCTTTTTTCTTTATAAACTCCATTTGGGCATAAATATACCTTTCATTGTTGCCCATCTTCTCAGCAACCTGACTCACATTAAGGTTCTGCATCAAATACTCCACTATTCGCTCCTGAATCTGCGTCAATGGTTTATGCTGCTTTCCAGATTCTTTATCTTCCATCCTTTGCAGATCCCGACCTATACTTTCATTCAATGATCTTGTGAAAGCATCCTTCTTCGCCTCATAGGCCTCCAGCAATTCTGGCGAAGGCAAATGTATCTTCATGCTCTTCAAGGGTATCACACCATGCTGCTCAGTATAAACCCGCAGATACTTCTCATAAACAACTCCGGTCTTCTGATTAACCTGAATAAGCATGGGCTTAAGAGTGGTCTGCTTCTTTTTAGGATCAATGCTGATAGTCTCCATCCTTGCATGAAAAAGCTTTCTCAAAGATGCATTGATAAAACTGAAATGAGGGCTTGTCATAAATAAAATAAAATTCTTATGCCTGAAAGTCTGAAAGACATAATTCAAAACTTTGGCCTGTAATGTCTGATACTCAAGATGACTCATGCTCACCTGAATCTCATCAAAAATAATAACAGCACCACGCTTCAATTTCTTATCCACTCCATTAATCAGATCCATAAATTCCTTTGGCGAAAAACAACAATTCCGAATATCAAAATCAGGATCCAACATCTCGCCCAGTCTTAAGGCACTATAAGATTTTCCACTGCCTGTCTGGCCGGTGATGGCTGCAATAAAATTCTTATTGCGCTCAATCCTCTGCAAAATATAAGAATTGAAATAACTTCCCTGCCCCCGATTTGATACTACCAATGCCATTTTTATGTCTCATCAATGAAGGATTTGCCTTCCATATATTTCTGGCGATACAAGAAACAGCTTAATTCTCGGAAAAGTTCTCTGCTGATCTGTCGCTTAACATCCCTGAAGGTTATGCGAACATCAACATTCTTGAAACGCCTCTCACCATCAATGATATCAGTATTCTCATTATAAGCATCCTCTAACATCTTTTCTGCTTCTTGACCTATCTTTTTCATTTCCTCATCAAAATGTGGGTATAATATATCATATAGGTATTCCACTGAATTGGAATAGACTTCTCGGGAGTCAGGAATATAAATTTTAATTATGGCATTGCTATTTGGCCGAGGATCAGGCCGCTCTTGCCAATAACCACCCAAAAACTCGCAAGAAGAATAACCGCCTATCTTTCTCAAATGCTCCAAAACAATCATCTTGAAAGTCAGCTTTTCATCTGCTCTGCCCTGATAAGATTCTGCATCAATAAATTTGACATCATCATCAGCCATATTCCATCAACCCACATTCCTTTTTTGCTCCAAATGCCTTTTAAGATTCTGCTCCCACAAAAACCGAAGCTCATTATATCTTTCAAGCCTCTTGAGGATCTCAACCTTCTCATTACTCATGGCCTTCGCATAATACATGACCGCATCAAGATGCGAATTAAAGGTCTTTGACAACATGATCTAACTCCTCTTTATACCTATCAATGATCAACTGAATCCTCTCCTTATTCTCAGCTTTTTGGAGCAATATCCCATATTTCTTGATTTGCAGCTCATAAAACCTGATTACCGCTTTCTGACTTCTCTCTTCCATCACTTTGCACCCGATTTTTTGGATTCTAATTCTTTCCTTCTCAACCTGAAAGTCTCATTACATGATCTGCTGCAAAATAATGCATCAGATCTCATATTACCAGGAATAGGATTCCTGCACCAAATACAAACCTTGCCTTTTGCAGCTGCTTGGTTTCCTGGCAAAAACCTTCCTTTCTTGTCTCTTTTCATTTTTCCTCTCTGTTCCAGGATATAGTGTCACAAGTGTCATAAGTGTCATAAGTGTCACAGCTTAAGTGTCACAAGTGTCACCTTCAATTTCTTCTTCTGTCACATTTTTGCGAGTGATTTCTTCATTTTGTGATACATATGATAGATGTGATACTATATTTTGGGTTTGTAAAATGAAGAAAAAAGTTTTTTCACTCAACAGATATGCATTACCATCTCGGAAATGCTTAAAATATCTCTTGAATCCCAATTTGTTTAAAAATGATGCAATATACCTCTGGCTGGGCTTTTTCTCACCATCAAGGAGAACAATACCACCCCTTATCTCAATTGTCTTAATAGGTATTGGATCCTGCACACCATCCAATTTCTCAGATAATACCTCAAGAATTTTGTAATCCCAGCTATCAGGACTCAAATCATTTGTGATATTTTTGCTCTCAGTCAGCTCCTCTGCAAACTGCCCCATCTCAAGATATAGCTCTTTTGATATCAGTTTGGCTATACAGAGGATTGGCTTCCAGATCTGCCAGTCCCTATTAGTAAGCTTAAACTCCTTTTTAATCCCAAACTGATCGCTTGAATAATAAGCATCAACCTGCTTCCAATGAAGCAGAGCAAAAGGATATAAATTGTCCCTGATTGTTTTGAAATCAGGATCCTTATCTGTGGGCCATGAATCCCCTCTCTTATCTTTCTCTGGACTCTTGATAAAAATCTCTGTGATACAACGATCCTGTAATGCCCCTTCCAAACCCTTAATAGAAGCAAACTGCTTGGGGCAATATGCATCATGCATTATTGAAACAAACTTTTCCCCCCTTTTCTCAAGCCTCGGGACTTTCCCTCCCTTCTGCCATCCACTATTACACAGCTCAACAATCTCAGAATTTAAGAGATTGCCCTTTTTATCCCTGGTAAATAACTTCTCAGCCTCATCCAGATATAATGTTGGCCTGTTCCTCTCAACAAACCTGAATATTGTCGCCCCTGTCGGATTCACAAAAACAATCCCATTAAAAGATATAAAAGAACTGATGGTCATGGCTTTGGTTTTGCTTGTCCCTTTCAATCCAGTATTTTCAATATAAGGGTATGCATCAAAGATATCATAAATGTATGTGCCCATATCCCATAAAGCTCTCAAGGAATTAAATCTCTCATCCTGGCAGAAACGATATTCCTCATATTTGCCTCGGATTTTAAGAAATAAATCCTGAGGAGATAGTGTCTTATACTGCTTTCTTAATACACCTTGATAGGTAATAAAATTTTGAATCTCCTGCAAGCTCCAGGGCTTAAAACCCTCCATTGGTGGATCCAAAAATTTAACATTCTGCTGCCTCTCAAAATCTTGAGTGATCTCTCGGAAATCATGATTATCAAATACAATGCACGCCCTCTCTTCCTGGACTGGAGCAGTATATTCCTTCTTATCCTTACTCCTAAACTTTTTCTTCACCATTTTAGGTATAATAAACCCAAAATATTTCTGGCCCTTCAGGATACCAATTGCGGGATATAATTTCTGAGTCCTTTTATTTTCATCAAAGATAAAATCCTCTGTTTCAGTCATCTGCACGCCTCTCTATGACAGGGCTTGGGCAGATTTGTCCTGATGTATTCAGAAATGGTAATCCCCTTTTTTTGTGCTTCTTCTCGCCAGAACCGACTCAATTCAGGATCCGCTTTGAATGTGGTTATCAACATAGTATCACCAGTCTTTTATAGGAAATCCCAGAATAAGTTATTTTGGCAATTTTGAATCTGGGTTTTTTTGAACAGGCACTTTCCCAAGTGCCTTCAGTTTCTCATAAAGGTCATTGAACCACTGGATATGCTCACTTTCCATGATCATCGCCTCGCATTTTGGGAAGATGATTTCTCAAGCACAATTTTACACAGGCTGACATTGTTATACCATTCCACTGCGCTGTTTCTATGAGTTCAGAATGGATATCTTCAGGTAGATCAACAATAATCTTCTTCATGAGCTGAAAATCCCAATATTCAATATTTAAGATTTTTGGTAGAATTGGGTAGAAATAATTATTATTTATTTATATATCAGTGCCATAATAACGTAAAATATATAAATTTAATATATTATTAAATTGTGAAATGGGTAGAAATAATAAAGAAGATTTATTGATGGAACTGGCGAAAAAAGTATTTGGTGAGAAAAAATTTAAAGAAATAAATGATAAATTAGATTATCAATGGAATTCATTTTTTATGATTGTATATGATATTCAATCAGCATTTTCGGCTCGCAAAATGAATTTTCAACATATGGAAATGTTTTATTTATTATTCAAATTGTTCAATTCGGATATTAAATTTTCAAATTCACAACATTTTTTTCAAAAAATAAAAGATGAGAAACATATTTGGTTATCTGTTAAACAAAATACTCTTTCCAAATTATTTAAGGATTTAAGGGAAAATGATTTTATTATGTCTGATAAAACAAAAACATCTTCAAGAGGCAAACAAGGCTATTTTGTTCCTGTATTTGCAGAATATTTTAATAAAGAATATAAACTTTCAAATGAAAACATAATAGAATTATTCAATATAATCTTATATCATTCTGATGATGGGGGCAGCATTTTTCATTTTACAAAAAAAATAAATTAATTTTTTTTAATTTCTTGATCAAAGGTGCCTTTCAATCTCTCATCCTTGTATATCATTTCTATAAAAGCATCATATCTCTCCAGCCTTTGCTTGATCTCATGCATCTCCTTTTGGATGCTGCCTTCATTCTGCACGAGATCCTCCTTCTTGACCTTCAAGAACAGCCCACATTTCTTGCAGTAAGTCATATCAGCCGGATTCCTCTCCTGACATCTGAGGCAAATCTGACTATCAAAGACTGACTGCACCTTATCACTTTCCAGGCCATTCAATGCTCTTATCTCTCGCTGATAATCCTTTGCAGAGCTCTTATCATAATTCACTATGACCTTTGTGCCTTTTCGCCATCCATACTTTTGCTCCAGGGCACCTGTCGTAACTCCCTTGATCCTGTCCATTGTGACTGAGAATTTTCTGAGCTTGTAAGGATAGGCCCTTTTATTGATGCCTTGTCTCTGGCAGATCTCTTTCAGCACTAAACCCAGGCCCGCAATTGAGATATCAAATAAATAGATCTTATCTTTCGGCAGGCTTTTCACATAACTTGATATATGATTGAGCACCCAGCTCTCATAAATATAGATGTCTCTTGTCCCTGTTTTTCCCGAAACTTTGATCTTTATGCCATCCTTTATCTCTGAAATGTCCTGTTTTCTGATGGTCAATAACTCTTCTGGCCTTAATCCCTGGCTTGCTGTGATACTGATCCAGCATTTATCTCTGAGATTTCTTGCTCCCTCAATGATCCTCATGACATCGTCTTCATTAAACCACTCTTCCTTTTCCTTCTTCTTTGAGGGGTTATCCTTTTTCTTGAAATAAGGAGTCCTCCGATCATAAATCCAGAAATAAATTGGAGTTAAATTCTCATACTTGTCCAGGGTTGTGATGGTCTTATAGAGCATTTGCACAGCTCCCCTATGATCATCCTTGGTGCTTTCCCTATGATCCTGGCTGTTGATCTTGGCTGCCAGCTTGATCAGATCCTCTTTGTTGCTGGCTTCTAGGATGTCCTTATCCATCCAGCTGATCATGTTCTTCCAATGCATGATATACTTGCTTCTCCTGGCATGAGTAAGGCCCTGAGCCTCTAATAGGGCAAAGAAATCCTCCATGACCTGCTTATTTGAGGGGCTTAAACCTGGCCACTTATCAGGGTGCATATTGCCCTTACCCCCATTTATAAATAAGGGATAGATTCTATTGAAATTGGCTTCATGCCTGTATATGTCCTTTGGCATGGGACATCACCATCCTTCCTGTTATTTAAGCATGGTAATACAGAGAATTAAAGTTGAGTATAAGTGCGGGGCACAGGATTCGAACCTGCGTAGGCACTAAGCCAACAGGGTTCTTAGACAGAACCTCACGACGGTTTTAGTCACCTAAACCTGTCCCGTTTGACCACTCCGGCAACCCCGCATTGGAATTGAGTGGTCTTGCTCCTATGATTTTTCTCCCTTTTTTAAATATTGCCCTAGAAATGTAAAAAGTGCGCCGGCGCAGGGATTTTCAAACCACCGGCAGAAACCGAAAGCTTTTTGAACCCTGATGTCCCTAAGGACACTCAGGTATCAGCTGAGCGGTCTACAGGGTTGACCGTCGCCGGCACACATTATTTCCTTTTTTTATATCTTAATATCTCTTTAGTCAGGATATCTGAAAATCTTTCCTATATGTTACAAGATAAACAATATTAAGAAAGAAAAATCCTGAGAATAAATCAAGAAAGACAAGTAATCCGGAATCTCACTTCTTCCTCTGGGCCTTCCAGGCAAACTTCCTTCTCTTGGCAGAATTGCCATAACCGCATGAAGAGCAGATGCCTGTCTTCATGTGATAAGACCTCTTGCCGCACCTGCGGCAATAGAAGTGAAGCCTCTTACCTGACTTCTTCCCCATAGAAGGAGTTCCTTTAGCCATGCTCACTCAACCGGAGATATTATTATGATTGTGTCCCCTCTTATAAACACGGTGCCAAGCTTCCTTGTGACCTGGCCATCCACCCTTTCCTCTGCTTCAGCAAGCACAGTATTGATGTGGATATCAAATGCCTTGAGCTTCCCTATGATCTGCTTCGAGTTCTTCAGCTCAATTATCACTCGCTTATCCCTTGCATGATTCAATGTGTCTAATGGTCTTGATGCTTCCATATTATGGACCCCCTTTAAAAAACAAATACTAGGAAAAACATGCGGCCACTATATAAATTTTTCCTATGAAAAAGCAAAACATATTTAAACAGGGGCCAGACTCAAACAGCCAGAATGGCAATATCACAGAGAAGATCAAAGAGAAAGGTCTCAGGCACGATTTACAACAGGAAAGGCCGAGGCAAGAGAAAATACGAGCTAGGCAGACTGCCGACAATGACCAAGCTCGGCAAAGAGAAGAGAAAGACCATAAGGGTCAGAGGAGGGAACCTCAAGACAAGGCTCATCGGAGCAGAATTCGCCAACCTTTATGATCCCAAGACCAAGAAATACCAGAAAGCAAAGATCAAGACAGTGGCTGACAATCCGGCAAACAAGAACTATGTCAGGCGAAACATCATCACAAAAGGCACAATCATAGATACTGAAGCAGGAAAAGCGAGAATAACAAGCAGGCCCGGACAGGATGGGATCCTGAATGCAGTGCTGGTCAAATAAGTTTTCTCAATATCTCTTTTGAAGATAATACTTCCCCAAAATGATCATTGATATTCTCCAAAGACATCTTATGTGTCCTCTTATCATATGTGAAATTCAGATCTGAACAGAAAAAGACATTGAAATCCCTGTACATGGCACCCCTTGCAGTGGAATCACAGCAGACATTTGTCATTGTGCCGATGATTATTATGTTCTTGATCCTTTTCTTCTTAAGGATTGACTCAAGATCAGTGCCATAAAACGCATCATAACGATGCTTGTCAATTATGATATCATCTTCAGTGTAAATGCTCTCATGGATATTCCAACCATGAGTGCCTTTCTTCAATACTTCACCAATGAGCTCAGGATAAAGCCTGGCCTCAATAGGGTTCTTCTTCGGCGAGAAGCAGTGCCTTGTATAGATTATCAAGAATCCTTTTTCCCTGCAGGCATCGATGAATGACTTGATCCTTTTCAGGTTCTTCCTGATAGAAATGTTGCCATAAACTGAATCTTCCTCAATGAAATCATTCTGGAGATCAACCACAAGCAATGCTGTTCCTGCCATCAGCATATCCAGATATTGCACATATAAATAGTTTAGCATGGAAACCTTTAAAAACACGGATTCCAAAAAGAGAAACAATGAAGACAAACTCTTTTGTCTGGAAAATAGGTGGAGAAGCAGGATACGGCATAATGACAGCAGGCATAGCGTTTGCAAGATGCTGCATGAGAGCCGGCCTCTATGTGTTTGCGAACAATGAATACCCCTCTCTTATCCGCGGCGGACACAACACTTATGATGTCAGAGTCAGCGAAAAGCCGGCCAAAGCACCGCTCACAAAAATAGATCTTCTCGTAGCGCTCAACCAGGACACAATAGACAGGCACAAGGAAAATCTGAATCCGGGAGCAGGTATTGTGTATGACAAAGCAGAAATGGACATGTCCATCAATGATGTCAAGCTCTATGATGTGCCGCTGAAAGCGATTGCAAAAGAATGCGGCAACGAGAAACTGATGCAGAACACAGTCGCCATGGGAGCAAGCTTTGCACTCCTGAAATTACCTTTTTCTCATTTTGAAGATGTCATCAAAGACTGGTTCAAGGGAAAGAAAGAGGATATAATCCAGAACAACATCAAGGCAGCAAAGAAGGGATATGACCATATAATAGAGAACTATGAGCCAAATGAATTCGGATGCAAACTCGAGCCAAAGCAGGGCCCGAAGAAGCTGCTGATCTGCGGAAGCGAAGCGCTTTCAGTCGGAGCAATAAGGGCAGGATGCAAACTACTGTTCCAATATCCCATGACGCCGTCATCAGGAGTGATACACTACATGATGAATGTGTCAAGGCAGAAAGACATCGTGGTTGTGCAGCCAGAGGATGAGATCGCTGCGATGAACATGACAATAGGCGCCAATTTTGCAGGAGTAAGGGCGATGACAGCAACATCAGGAGGAGGATTTGCGCTCATGGCAGAAGGGCTTGGATTAGCAGGACTCTCAGAGACACCTGTAGTGATAAATCTTGCAATGAGGCCGGGACCTGCGACAGGACTTCCGACGCATTCAGGACAAGCGGACCTGAGATTCGCGATGCATGCAGCACAGGATGAGTTCCCGAGGATGATAATGGCGCCAGGAGACGCAGAAGAATGCTTCTATTGCGCAATGGAAGCCTTCAATTATGCAGAGAAATACCAGATACCTGTCTTCATCCTTACAGATAAATACCTAGCAGAGAGCTATGAATCAATAGGATTCCCAGACCAGGACAAGGTGAAAGTGGATAAAGGCAAACTAGTTCTGGAGCTTCCGGAACTTGGAGAGAAAGGCCTGTTCAAGAGATATGAATTCACAGAAGACGGAATAAGCCCCAGAAGCATACCTGGAATAAAGAATGGTCTTTTTCATTCTGCAGGAGATGAGCATGATGAACGAGGATTCGTGGAAGAAGACACAGAGAACAGGACAAGGATGCACGCAAAGAGGCTGAAGAAATTCGAGACACTGAAGAAAGAAGTCCCGAATCCGACAATTTATGGGGATGAGGACGCAGAGATAACACTCATCTCCTGGGGATCAAACAAAGGGAATGCCATGGAAGCGATGGAGATGCTCAAGAAAGAAGGAACAAACTGCAAGCTGATGCACATCAAGTATGTGTGGCCTTTCCCGACACAATCTGTGAAAGAAACATTATCAAAATCAAAAAAAGCAGTGCTGATAGAGAACAATGCGACAGCACAATTAGGATCACTTATCAAAGAACACTGTTTTATTGATGTTGAGAAAAAGGTCTTGAAATGGGACGGAAGGCCGTTCCACGCAGATGAGCTGCATGAAAAACTCAAGAAGGCAATAAGATGACTGACATGAAGGACTTCAATGTGGCAGAGTTCCCGACATGGTGCCCGGGATGCGGCAACTTCGGGATATGGACAGCACTGAAAAAGACATTCAGCGAGATGGACCTCAAGCCAGAGGACTGTGCAGTCATATCAGGAGTCGGATGCCACGGCAAATTCCCATACTGGTTCAGGAGCTACGGATTCTCAGGACTGCATGGAAGGCCGCTGCCTCTTGCACAGGGAGCCAAGATAGCGAACCACAAACTGAATGTCGTCGTGATGTCAGGAGACGGAGACTGCTACGGAGAAGGCGGGAATCATTTCATACATGCATGCCGCCGCAATGTCGACATCACATTGATAGTGCACAACAACGGCAATTACGGCCTGACAACAGGGCAGTACAGCCCGACATCAAGGCAGGAATACAAATCAAAGACATCGCCATTCGGGGTCGAGGAGCTTCCGGTCAACCCATTGATGACATCACTGACAATGGGCGCCACATTCGTGGCCCGTGGATATGCAGGAAACATGCCCCTCCTGGTGGAACTGATAAAGAAAGGGATGCAGCACAAGGGATTTGCGCACATAGATGTACTGCAGCCCTGCGTCACATTTAACAAGATAGACACATACGAAGCACTGAACTCCAGAGTGTATGACCTCAACAAAGAGGGACATGACACAAAGGACTGGAAAAAGGCATTCGAGAAAGCGCAGGAAAACGAGAGGATGCCTATAGGCGTGTTCTATGAAGGCGACAGGCCGAGCTTCGAGCAATGGAGCCCGCAGCTGAAAGAGACAGCGCTTGTCGAGAAGAAACTGCAGCCGGATGTAAGGGATCTATTGGAAGGGTTCTATTGAGAAGATTTAAATATATGGAGTTGCTCACCTTTCTTATCATAACAGAACGGTTTCATCACTGGAGAGCCTCCAAGCACTCCTCAGCTCTACTCGTTTAGTTCATCGAAAGGTGAGCAGCCACCTGCGGGGGCAGGTGACAAATATTTCTATGATTTAAAGGTTCATTAAGTTTTAGCAGAAAAAATCGGAAGAAGTTCTGAGAAGTCGGAGATGCTTTAGAAGATGGCGACTCAATAACCTAATCTCCTCAGATAGGCTTTCAGATCCTTATAACCCCTGCTCCTGTCAAGGATGCAGAGAACGCGGATCTGATGATTTTCAACAGGATATATCAATCTCTTCTCTTTATCATTATCTTGGAATCTTATCCTAAACAAGAACCTATATCCTTTCAGACTTTTGTTCCTAAACGGATTCCTCAAAGCGAGGGACAATTTATTATCCAGAATGGATCTTGCTTTTGAACTTAGCGATTCAATCTGATCAAGAAATAAATTTGAAGGGACAAGGACATATCTATCTTCTTCTGAGCGCCTTGAATAAATCTTCTTCTGTGCCATAAAGCCCCCTCTCATCACTGACTCTCTTCAGCTTCTTTATGAGGGCAGCCTCTTCTGCAGTAAGTTCAGGCTCAAAGACCTTCTCTCTTACGGTCTCCTTTATGAAATCCTGCAATGTACCGAATCCATGCTTCTTGGCATAATTCCTAGCTGAGACCAGCAGCTTGCTCGGCATCCTGATATTCACCTGAGTATTCATGCTATCAATAGATACCAAATGATATTTAAGCTTTCCGGTCTGCCCCATGAGATGATCTTGATACATGAAGGTTCATTAATTTTTGGCAGAAAAATTCGAAGACAATTTGAAAGATATCAAATATATCCGGGATAGCCAGTGTGAGCAGATTAGGAAACAATAGATTATTAAACAAGCAAATGCTGGAGACAGTTGATGGCAGACAAACCGATCGATAAGACCATTGCAAAGATGCCGGAAGAGCAGAAGCAGGCAATAATCCAGCTGGCGCAGGTGAGCCTGTGGATAGACACATATGACGACATATTCTCTGATTTCGATCCCAGGCCATATTCCCAGAGAGCACTGTCAGATGACTTCATAAATGAGGCAAAGAAAGCAGTGAGAGAGACAAGCAGGGGCAAGATAGAGCTGAAGATCCTGATACCTGCTGCCAAGAGGGACAATGCGCAGGAGATCATGATCAAGAAAAGGCTCAGGAGCAATTTCAAGCAGTATCTCCAGAACATGCACCTGAAAAAAAGAAAACTCCAGAACCAAGGACTGTTCTTCATTGCCTTGGGGGTCATATTCATGTTCATAGCAACATTCATCCTGGTCAGGAATCCAGGACAAGGATTCCTGCTGACATTCCTGACTGTACTCGCAGAGCCGGCAGGATGGTTCCTGTTCTGGGAAGGAGGCAATCTCCTGATATTCAAATCCAGAGAAAGGGACAAGGACCTGGAATTCAATGAGAAGATGGCCAACAGCAGCATAGAGTTCAATTCTTACTGATCACATCTTGGAAAGCTTCTCTGCAACACCGATGCTCTTGATGACTAGCCTATAGAAATCATGATAACCCCTTATCGGCGTTGCATCTTCAATCAGATCCTGATGACATAACTGCTTCGCAAGATCAAACGCATCATCAATAGTCGGAAGTGCGGCGACTTGATTGACCTCTTCTGCTGCTTCCTCGATGCTGCTGCCATTGAAATCCGCTCCATTGAGCATCAGGAAATATCTTGCAGCAAAATAAGCTGTCCTCTTGTTGCCATCAGCATATGGGTGGGTCTTTGCTAATCTTTAAAGAATAAAAGCAGCGCCATTGCAAAGGTCAGAATGATCCTGATAATACAAGCTATGGAGCATAGTGCTGGGGTAATCATCAATGAGAGTGCCTGATTTGCCCCCTGTCACATTAAGGATATCATCATGCAATTTAGCGATATCTTCAGGAGCGGGATACTTAATCTCTTGGGACATAGGAGTATATGATAATTTGCTATATATAAAACTTATTATTTTTAGTACTATAAAGTAGATATTTTATTTATTTCTATATTGAAATTAATAAAAAAGAGAGGCATAACATTTATATTAAAATAAGAGGAAATAAAACTCATGAAAATAGCCATCATGAGCGACTCGCATGACCATCTAGAGCACTTTGATAAAGCGATTGGGATGATCAGAGCGCTCGGGATCAGGACAATCCTGCACTGCGGGGACCTCTCTGCACCAATATTATTGAAGAAGTTTGCTGAACTTGAGTTTGAGCTGCATATGGTTTCAGGAAACACAAATGATGAGTACACCTTCATGAAGATCTGCTGTGCAAATAAGCATCTCAACCATCATGGCATATATGCCGACCTTGAATTGGGCGGCAAGAAGATCGCCATGGTACATTATCCAGAGCTGGCAGAAGGGCTTGCATCAACCGGAAAATATAATATCATATTCTATGGACATGATCATACATCTGCAGTGAAGAAGATCGGAAAGACAATACTGGCAAACCCCGGAGAGATATTAGGCTTCAGGAACAGGCCAAGCATTGCAGTATATGACACTGAGACAAATGAAGTCGAGATAAAGGAGGTAGAATAAAATGGCAAAATTAAGTTCAGACGAGCAGATGGCATCAATCCTGTCATATCTAGGCATACTTGTATTGATACCATGGTTAGCGATAAAGAAGAAGAGCCCATTCGCACTGTTCCACATCAGGCAGGGGATGCTGCTCTTCATCATTGAAGTCATTGTGTGGGTCTTGGTAGCTATCCTGAGCTCATTCCTATGGTTCATGTGGGTCGCGATCATGCCGCTACTGCAGCTGCTGTTCCTTGTCGTGATAATAGTCGCGATAGTCAAGGCTTTCCAGGGAGAGCAGTGGAAGATCCCATTGATCGGAGACCATCTGGACAAGGTAGAGTGGGTCAAGTAAACATAATTTTTTTATTTCCATTTAATCGAGCAGCCCTGACTTGTGTAAGGGCTTGCTGATCTCTTTTTCTGACATAAAAGAATCAATGCTGCTCCTCAACAGAAATACCGGCCATCAGGACACACAAGAATGTCACTATTTGTCATGTGCACATTATGAATTTTTCAGTATTTAAATCTTGCTGTTTTTCTGTTTTGCCGACGAAAAAGCTTTTATAGACAAAGAGCCAAAGAGTTCGGAAAAAGGTGGGGCAAATGAAAAAAGAGACATTGTTCATCATTTCCATCATCACTATGATCTTGTTCTGCACACTGCTCTCCGGATGCAAATATTTCCCTTATCTCTTCGGATCAGGAGGGATGGATGACATCACAGGACAGGTAATCAAAGAGATCGGAGAAGAGAATCTCACAAAACTTTTTGAAAAGCTTGCAAATTATTCTGAAAACCTGACATTCAATGGGACAGGCGGAGGATCAGGCCGAGCAGGCGGAACTGAAAATGGGACCGGCAGCGGAGCTGGCGGCTACAAGTCACCAAAAGGGACGCAGTCATACACCATAGGACCATCGGGCGGAAGCGCCTCGCCAATGATGATGAAAGGAGGCTCTCCATTAATCATGAAAGGAGGCTCTTCAGGAGGATCCGGTGGATCAAGCGGTGGCTCAACAGGAGGAACTGACAATCAAACAAACGGCACCGGAGGAACAGGCGGAAGCGGAGGTTCCGGAGGGACAGGCGGGACAGGAGGGCCTGGAACAGGCAACCAAACCAATAGCACAGGAGGAACAGGAGGGAGTGGTGGCACAGGAGGTACCGGTGGCACTGGGACCAACAATCAAACAAACGGCACCGGAGGAACAGGAGGGACAGGAGGAACTGGTGGGACAGGAGGAACCCCTCTCGATTGCGGAGACGGATACTGCGATGCAGACGAGAACTGCGCCAACTGTCAGGAAGACTGCGAATGCGACCAAGGATATGAATGCAACCCCAGCCATCCGAATATAGATGTCAAAGGATGCTATCTCCTGTCACTCGAGGACTGCGGCGACGGATTCTGCGACGATGAAGAGAACTGCCTGAACTGCGAACTGGACTGCAGATGCACGCCATCACAGCAATGCAACCCTGAAGTCCCCATCTCAGATGAATATGGATGCTATTCTTTTTACTGCGGCGACGGGATATGCTCATATTATTTTGAGGATATAGACACATGTTTCATCGACTGCAAGACCGGATGCGGCAATGGGCTGTGCGAGATAAACCTCGGAGAGACATGCAAGAACTGCAGGGACTGCTACTGCACACAGGGATTCATATGCGGCAATACTCTCCAATGTGTCAGGGAGGGAGTATGCGGAAATGGAGTATGCGAAGCTGAATATGGAGAATACTGCATGAGCTGCCCTGCTGACTGCGGCGTGTGCTGATCAATATTTTTTCCTTTTCTCTGTCTTTAACAGGATTCATTCCCTGTTGTTATTATATTAACATTAAGTTATTATATTAATTCAACCTATAGCAGCCATATGGCAGTTCCCAAGACAAAGAAATGAAGAAATTCTAAAGGTGATCACATGAGAATATGCAATGCAACAAGAATAGACAGCGCTATGCCAGTTGAGGCAACCCAGATGGCAGCAAGTGAATCCTGCCAGCATAGTGAGGAAAAACAGAGTTATGTGAACCCAAGCCTGGGCCAGATAGGGGTCATGTACCATGACAGCCGAAACGACCGGATAAAATATTTCTCCACTGACATCCACACCTCACCAAATTCAGTTGATGACCTTGTTGATGAAGGGCTTAGGCTCGCCAGTGAGAGAGGAACAACAAGACTGAACGCCAGATTCCTGTGCACCGAAGAATGCAGCTATGATGGGCCTATCGAAGCGAGAATCCCATTGAACAATGGATTCACCGGCCTTGAACTCATATATGTGGGGATAAATTCATCAGAAAGGACCACTGACCCGAAGACAAGAGCAGACGAGGACAGGCTCGTTGCTGTCATACTCTCCTCAGAAAGATCCAGCAGAGAAACCACACCAGGCTATTCAATACACCACCTGACTGCCCAGAACACAACTGAATCTGACATCAGCGACATGGTCAGGCTTTATGCAGAGGCATTCACAACATACACAACAGTATTGGACGCTGAAAACGTCAGAAGGATGATCGACAACTCAGTGGTGTATGCAGTAAGAAATCCCGCAGGGAGAATAGTCTCCACTGTCGTCGCAGAGATCGGAGAAGTACCCACAGAAAGAGGGATCATGAGGATCACAGAGCTCAGCGAGATGGCGACTCTGCGTGAATGCCGGGGATCAGGCCTTGTCACCTTAGCCACTGAACAATTGGTAGAAGATATCAGGGACAGGGTGGATCTGATCTATGCAGAAGCGAGAGCCCCACATGCAGCAATAAACAAATCCTTCCATAACATGGGATTCTCATATGCAGGAAGACTCGACAAGCAATGCATACTGTCAGGAGACAGGGAGATCGCTGAAACCGGACCTTATGAAAACCTCAATGTCTGGTACATGCTGCCCCATGACGATTAGGAGGAGAAGATGATACAGACAGGGATCCTGATGAAGGACAGAGAAAGATTCTCAAAGATAATTGATCTTGACCTCAGCAGAAGCGTAATACTTGACCTGACAAACAAGAATCAGGAGCTGAGCCAATTCGATATCACAAACCCAGAGCATTTTGAGAGCTACATCAGAAGGAAGATAGCAGAGAACAAAGCACAGATAGCGATAGGCAGATACGACGAGAACAGGGTGATATATGACCACAGCAATGTCTTTGACGGCACCCAAAGAAGAACTGTGCACCTAGGGATCGATCTGTGGACAGAACCTGGCACCAAAGTGTTCTCCCCATTGGCCGGCAGGGTGCACAGTTTCAGGTTCAACAATAATGTGGGTGATTATGGCCCGACAATGATCCTCGAGCACGAAACCGACGGCAGGTTCTACACATTGTATGGGCATCTCAGCCTGGACTCTCTTGATGGGCTCCATGAAGGGAAAAAGATAGAGGCAGGACAAGAGATCGCCCGAGTCGGCAATTATCCGACGAATGGGAACTGGGCGCCGCATCTGCATTTCCAACTAATCCTTGATATGAAAGGCATGAAAGGGGATTTTCCAGGAGTTGCATCAGAGAAAGACAGAGAGAAAATGCTGAAACTGTGTCCTGATCCGAATATCATCCTTAACTTAAATCATCTTTAATTTAAGATAGCAAAAATCTTATTTTTACAGTCCATGCGCCATCAAAGAAAGCCTAATCAGTGTTATTATTTACCTGCATCCTCTGCCAGTCCGTGTGCATTTATTGAAAATTCAAGAGTTCCTGACCAGATCTGCAGGGCAGATCTGGATATAATAAAAACTTATTCCTTGAATTTTCCAGCAATTGGAAGAAGGTGGGCAAATGATCAAAGAAAAGCAGCAAAAAATAGGAAACAGAGATCATTCAAAAAGGACTGCACAGAAGATCAGACCATCTTCAATTTTCCAGTGACCTTGTCAATCTTCTCTTCTTCATCGGGGCCGATGCCAAGGCAAGTGACTGTGCCAGGAGCAATGACTGTCCTGCCGGCATCAGTTATTATGGATGCGACAAGCTTCTCCTGCTTTGCCAACTGCTGATATCCAAGAAGCTCTTTCAGATCAGCCACATACAGAACAACTTTCTTGCTGCCTTCGGACTGCCATGTGCTGAACTTATCCTCACTGACCCTATAAGCAGACTCAACTGAAGCATGAGCTACCTGCGCAGCAAGCTTGCCCTTGGGAAGCCTGAGATCCTTCCTTACCAAAATGACCTGTTTGAATGACATACTGAATTTTCGGGGATATGCTTATATAAATTTTATCTAAAAAAATATGTAATAAAATAGTATACCTGTATACTTTTTATTCTCATCCATTTTTAAATTGTATAAAAAGAAATATAAACCATAGACAATGCAGAAAACAAAGAAAAAGAGGGAATATGATAGAAGGATACAAGATACAAAAAAATCAGCTGGTGAACGCAAAGGCCAGTGACCTGGCCAGCAAAGATTTTGTCTGGCTTGACTACACAAACCCTTCTGAAAAAGAACTGAAAGACCTTTCTGAAGCAACAGACATCCCTTTCGAGTACCTCGAGAATGTGCATTTCCCGACAGAGAGGCCCAAGATATTCGAATACGGCAACTACTCGATGATCATATATGGCTCAGCATACCACAACAGGACCTCATTCAACACACAGCCCGTCTTCATCCTGATATCAGAAAACAACAATGTAATCACTCTCAAGCAGCAGGAGCATGAGGCATTCGCCAAGATAAAAGCCCTGAATGACGAGCAGAAAAAAATCCTCATGCAGAACCAGACATACTTCATCTATAGGCTGCTCGACAACCTGAACAACCAGTTCTTCAGTGTCCTCGAAGAGGTTGAAGATATCATGGAGAGCATCGAACACGAGGTCATGCATACAGTATCCAAAACCATCGTGAACAAGATATTCAGGGTGAAGAAAAGCATCATCTATTTCCACAAGGCCCTCATCGCCAACAGGGAAGTCGTCACCATGATAGAGAAAGAATACCTCTCCATAATCGTAAAGAAAGAACTCAGGAGATTCAGGGATGTATACAATGATGTGATCCAGCTCATAGACCTTGAAGAGACATACAGGGACATACTGACAAATGTGCTCGAGATATACCTGACAAACATATCAAACAACATGAATGAGGTTGTCAAGAAGCTGACAGTATACGGAAGCTTTGTGCTTGTGCCGACACTCATCGCAAGCATCTACGGCATGAATTTCAAGAACATGCCTGAGCTGTTCTGGCATTATGGGTATTTCTTTTCGATAGGATTCATGGCCCTATCTGTCCTTGCAATGTATCTCACATTCAAGAGATATAAGTGGATATAGGCACAATCCCCATAGAATTGCTATACTCGCTATATGATTTTTGCATAAATCTATAAGAAATTCCAAAAACATATGCAAAATATAGCAACCTTTATATATTTTGGATACTTATATATTATATCTACATCTAAAAAATGGTAGCAATAAAATTCTTTGAATCAATGGACTTTTTGGAACCAAAGTGCCCCCATTGCGAGGCCAAACTAGATTACGGAGTGAACACCCGTTTCGACAAAGAGAAAGACTCTGAAATCTGCAATAATTGCGGGAATGAAATCTAAATCCTGGGGCATTAACTTTATAAATCAAGCCCAGCTTCTCCAAATGTCTTTGATGGTGATAAAAACATGTCCCAAGAACCAAAAAACTATGATTTCAGGCAGATAGAGAGCGAAATACTCGATTACTGGAAAGAAAATCTCATATTTGACAAGGCCAAAGCCAAAAACAGGGGCAGGAAGATATTCTATTTCCTGGACGGGCCGCCATACACATCAGGAAAAGTGCATATCGGCACTGCCTGGAACAAATCCCTCAAAGACGCAGTCCTCAGGTACAAGAGGATGTCAGGGCTTGATGTATGGGACAGGGCAGGATATGACATGCACGGGCTGCCCACAGAGAATGCAGTGCAGAAGAACCTCAATCTGAAGAACAAGGATGACATCCCAAAATATGGGGTGCAGAAATTCATAGAAGAGTGCAGGGCCTTCTCAACAGGAAACCTCAAGATAATGAATGAGGACTTCAAGCGCATGGGTATATGGATGGACTTCGACAATGCATACCAATCCATCAAGAACGAATTCATGGAAGGGGAATGGTGGCTGGTCAAGAAAGCCCATGAGAAAGGAAGGCTGTATGAAGGAGAAAAGCCCATGCACTGGTGCGGGCACTGCGCAACAGCGCTCGCAAAACACGAGCTCGAGTACCAGGATGTTGAAGATGACTCCATATTCGTGAAGTTCCCGGTGGTCGGGAAGAAGAATGAATTCCTGATAATCTGGACAACGACACCATGGACAATACCCTACAATCTCGGCGTGATGGTGAATCCGGAGCTTGAATATGTCAAGGCACAGGTCGATGATGAGGTATGGATCGTGGCAGCAGGGCTTGTCGCGCCTGTCGTACAGGCTGTGGCGAACAAGAGATACAAGGTGCTCGAGACATTCATGGGAGAGCAGCTGAAAGGGATAAAATACCATCATCCATTCGAGAAAGAGCTGAAGAAGAGATACGATGAGCTCCGCAAGGAGAGCGACAAGATCCATTCAGTTGTCCTATCAGAAGAATATGTAGACCTGAGCGCAGGAACAGGCCTTGTGCACATGGCGCCAGGATGCGGACCAGAAGATTATGCAATAGGTCACAGGGAGGGCATACCTGGATTCAACAATCTCCAGGAAGATGGAAGCTTCCCTGATGACATGGGCAAATTCTCAAAGCTTGTGGCAAAGGTCGATGACAAGAGATTCATCGAGGCATTGCGGGAAGAAGGAGCGCTCATCGAGACAACAAAGGTATCACATGATTATGCGCACTGCTGGAGATGCCACAAACCAGTCATATTCAAGCTCACAAAGCAATGGTTCTTCAAGATAGAAGACCTCAAAGAGAACATGAGAGAGCTCAACAAGGACATCTACTGGGTGCCGGACTGGGCAGGGAACAGGCAGTTCGACTCATGGCTCGACAATCTCCGAGACAATGGCATAACACGACAGAGATACTGGGGAACACCGGTGCCGATATGGCGATGCGACAAGTGCGAAGCCTATGATGTCATCGGCTCAGTGAGAGAGCTGCAGGAGAAGGCAGGCAAGGTGCCTGATGACCTCCACATACCCTATATCGACGAGATAAAATGGGGATGCAAGTGCGGCGGAGAGATGAAGAGGGTGCCGGATGTGCTCGATGTATGGATAGATGCAGGGACAACATCATGGAGCTGCCTGGATTACCCACAGAGGACAGATCTTTTCGAAAGCATGTTCCCGCCAGACTTCATCCTCGAAGGCAAAGACCAGATAAGGGGATGGTTCAACCTGCTATTTGTCGCAAGCATGATATCAATGGAGAAGACAGCATTCAAAGCAGTCTACATGCACGGGTTCGTCCAGGATTCCCAGGGAAGGAAGATGTCCAAGTCATTGGGGAATTACATCCTGCCGGAAGAGGTCATCGGGCAATACGGCGCAGACACCCTCAGATACTACATGATAGGAGGGGCCAATCCAGGCATCGACATCAATTACAACTTCGATGACATGAAGACAAAACACAAGAACCTCATGATACTATGGAACCTAATGAAATACCTTCTGGAGCTCGGCAAGACCAACAAGATAGGCAATGCAGGCAAGATCAGCATAGAAGAGAGGTATATCCTATCAAAACTGCATTCAACAATAAAGGATGTCACAGAGAAATTCGAAGGATACTTCATCAACAACATCCCGTGGAAGATAGAGGAACTGCTGCTCGAGCTGTCAAGGACATACATCCAGCTGATAAGGGACAAGGCAGCAAGCGGGGAACAGGAAGATAAGGATACAGTGACTGACACAATATTCCAGGTGATGATGGGAGTTCTCAAGATGTTCTCAACCATTGCGCCGTTCATATCAGAGAAGGTGTATCTGGAGCTGAAGAACGGATTCGGCCTCAAGGAGGAGTCAATAAGCCTCTATGACTGGCCGAAATATGACCAGAAGATGATCGATGTGAAGCTCGAGCAGGATTTCGAGCACATGAAATCAATAATAGGCGGAATACTCAGCGCAAGAGAGGCTGCACAGCTCGGGGTCAGATGGCCGCTGCTCAAGGCAGTTGCTGTGAGCGAGAAGAAACAGATAAGAGAGAGCGCTGAGAGCCTGAAAGAGCTGATAATCAGCCATACAAACATAAGAGGCCTTGAGATCAAGGAGAAGATAGATGAAGAAGAGAAGCTCAGCCTCAAGGAAGCTGAGTTCCCGGGAGGGACAGTCTACATCGACATCTCAAGGAATGACGAGCTTGAAGCAGAGGGATTCATGAGAGAGCTTATCAGGAGAGTGCAGGTGCAGAGGAAGAAGACAGGGCTCATGAAAGAGGACAAGATCAACATCATAATAAAATCACAGAGAAATGAGCTTTTTGAGAGATCAAAAGAGCAGATAAGAGAAAAAGTAGGCGCATCAGGGATAAGATTCGTGAATGATACAGTCGACAAGGCATACCCAAACAGGGCAACTATCAAGATCAAAGGATTGATATTCGAGATATTCTTCGAGAAGCATGAGCCAAAAGAGGTGGAATGATGGTCACAGAGCCAGAATCAATGGATGAGCTGGTCTATTACACCAACAGGAAAGTCGGGAACGGAAAAATAACTGCCTGGACATACAGGGGAGAATGCCCGAAATGCAAGAAAGGACTGATGGGCAAGCCAAAAGACCCCAAGACCGGAAAGCCGAAGGTCAGGGCAACAGAATATGAATGCCCAGAATGCGGCTACACTGCCGAGAAAGAAGAGTATGAGGACACTCTCGAATGCGAAGCTAAATACACATGCCCCAAATGCAGGAAAGAAGGGGAAGGAGCAGTGCCGTTCAAGAGGAAGAAAGTGATGCTCTTTGATGAGGAGAAGCAGAAGAAGACAACAGTAGATGCAGTCGTGTTCCTTTGCTCGAAATGCGGAGAGAAGATACCAGTCACAAAGAAATTGAAGTGAAGGTCCATCTATCAATTTTCTGATTCTATATATTCTTAACATATTCTGAAAAGCGGGTCCATACTGCATCATCTTTCAAGTTTATTACCGGAATATCCTGCAAAGACTCCAAAATCGGCCAAAATCAGATACGCACACAAGAAAGGCCTATCAGCAGAATCCTGATACCTGCAAAACAGCAGTGATAATCCTAAAAAACAAAAGATTTAAATAGTATTATGCATTATAATGCATAATGGTTAGGCCAAGAAAGACAAGGATCGTCAACTTTGAACCTAATGTCACTTATTTCAAGCCCAGAGCAGTGCCGCTGAACCTGCTTGAAGAAGCTGACCTGACAATCGATGAGCTTGAGACCCTCAGATTATCAGATCTTGAGAAACTGAGCCAGGCAGATGCAGCAGAAAAGATGAGGATACACCAGTCAACTTTCCAGAGGACACTGGCAAGAGCAAGAGAGAAAGTGACAGATGCTCTAGTCAATGGAAAGGCAATAAAGATACACGGAGGTGAATATACCATGCCAGGAAGAGACGGAACAGGACCAAGCCCGGGCCGCGGAATAGGCCGAGGAGGCAGAGGAATTGGAAGGATGGGAGGACAGCTGGCAGCAGGACCAGGAGGAAAATGCGTCTGCCCGAAATGCAGCTACGAGATGCCGCATGCAAGAGGACAGCCCTGCAATCAGATAACCTGCCCAAAGTGCAAAAGCCCGATGACAAGAGGATAATATGTGCAAAGGGATGAATAAAGGAAAAGTGTCTGTAATCGCAGTAGCAGCCAACCTTGTCCTGGCAATCTCCAAGATAAGCATCGGCCTCATCAGCAAGAGCTCTGCCGTGCTTGCAGAAGGCCTTCATTCCAGTGTTGACATCTTATCCTCAATGCTTTCTTTTTTAGGAATACGCGCTGCAAAAAAACCGGCAGACAAGGAACACCCATACGGGCACCATAAATTTGAAGTCCTATCAGGACTGGCGATCACAATCATCCTTTTTCTTACAGGAGCATGGATAATCTACAGATCATATAACGGATTCATCAATCCCAGCCTGACAGAGATAAATTATCTGGCATTGGGGGTTATGGCTTTCTCAGCAACCATAAATGAGATAATGGCAAGAATAAAACTGCATTATGGCAGAAAAGAGCATTCATTATCACTAATCTCAGACGGAATCCATTCCCGCATAGACGTCATATCCTCATTGGTCATATTCGCAGGATTATTCCTGACACCGATATTCAAGTATTCTGATCCATTGCTCACATTCCTTATCGGAGCATACATACTCAAAGAATCATTCAGTCTCGGGAAGGAAGCTACTGATTCCTTATTGGATGTATCAGCAGGAGAAGAGATTGAGAAAAAGATAAGAGACATAATCCACGGTCAAAAAATCGAGCTATCTGAACTAAAAACACAAAAAAAAGGATCAGTGATCACTGCAAACATGATAATAAAACTGGAAAGATCATTGAGCATAGGGCAGGCGAACGCGATCTCATCAGGATTACAGAAAAGATTAACAGAAGAGATACCAAATCTCCAGTATATCTCAGTGCAAATGAGTTCCCATGATCTGGAAAGCAACTATTATCAGCCCACAAAAATAATCCCAGGCATAAAAATCGTGCAGGGATTCGGATGGCAAAGGAAAGGCAAATTCATTGAGAAGATACCAGAAGCCAAAGGACGCGGACCAGGCGGAAAATGCATATGCAATAAATGCAGATATGAGACAGGACACAAACAGGGAGTGCCTTGCTCGACCATCAAGTGCCCAAAATGCAAAAACCCGATGACAAGGGGATAAAATCGTCAGGAGGAAAATAAAATGCCAAGAGGAGACGGAACAGGACCAAGAGGGCTGGGTGCAGGAACAGGATGGGGCTTAGGCCCATGCGGAGCCGGAATGAGGATGGGGCAAGGAAAAGGATTTGGACAGGGATTTGGAAGAGGATATGGGAGAGGACCAGGAAATGGAATGTGGCAAGGAAGAGGGTATGGATACAGAAGATTCGCGCCTGCACCACCTGCACCAGAACCTACAAAAGAACAGGAAAAAGACCTCCTTGAGGAACAGATAAAAATGCTTGAATCTGAACATGAACAGATCGATAAAGAGATAGAAACCATAAAGAAAAGGATTAAAGAAATAAAGTGAGGAGGCAGAAAATGAGGATTGCAATAACTTGCCAAGAAGACACCCTGGACAGCATGATCGACCAAAGATTCGGCAGATGCAGATATTTCCTGATTGTTGATATAGAAAAAGGGGAAATAACACGTACTGAAGCTGTGCTGAACCAGGGAGCAGAGCAGGGCCATGGCGCTGCAATAAAAGCAGGAGAACAGATGGGAGACCTTAAAGTGGAAAAAGTCCTGACAGGACAATTAGGGCCGAATGCAACAACTGTGCTTGGCAGTCTCGGGATAACAGCATACCATGCATCAGGGACTGCAAAGGAAGCCATAAAGCAATTGATCAATGATGAGCTGGAAACCATATCAGAGACAGCAAAACCCCATCCGGACACAAAAAAAACCAGTGACCAGGAAAGGATCCTCTTCCCGCTCCTTGACAACAAAGGGATGGATTCAGAGATAAGCCAGCATTTCGGCCATGCACCATTCGTCGGGTTGTATGATGCTGAAAAAAAGGAATTGGACATCATTGAAAATGATCTGGACCACACTGACCCCAGCAAGAGCCCAATAGACCAGATCGAAGAAAAATTCAACCCCACAGCAATCTTCGCAAAAGACATAGGGGGAAGAGCTGTCAGCATAATAAAAGAGAAGGGGCTGGCCCTCAAGACAGGGGATTACAAGACTGTGAAGGAGGCAATAGCAAACATAGACAGGCTTGAAGACCAAAAAAAGGACTGCGGACAGAAACACTAGCAATACAGATGACAAGAGCGATACAGATAACAAGATCGATACAGATGACAAGAATAATCGCAATCACTGGAGGGAAAGGAGGGACCGGGAAATCAACAGTGGCAACATCCCTAGCCTTCGAATTGTCAAAAGAGAAAAGAGTGCTCCTGGTGGATGCTGATGTCGACTGCCCCAATGACCATCTGCTCCTGAGCATAAAAAGAGAGCATCTGAAAACAGTCAGGCAGAGGATACCCAAGTTCAATCCTGACAGATGCACAAAGTGCGGAGCATGCGGAAAAGTCTGCAAGACAAATGCCATAATGTCGATAAAAGGAAAGAACCCCATATTCATGCCTGACCAATGCAATGGATGCGGAGCCTGCAAGATCATCTGCCCGTCAGGCGCAATCGAATGGGATTCCAAGGAGATAGGCAGGATATACTCCGGCAAAAAGGACAATCTTGATTTCCTGTCAGGAGAACTGAAGACAAACCAGCCCATCTCAGAATTCATAGTCAACAGCCTAAATGAGGAGATAGAAAAAAGAAAAGATGGATATGACTATATCATAATAGACACTGCCGCCGGCACACACTGCCCGGTCATAGCTGCTCTTGAAAATGCAGATTATGCATTCGCTGTGACAGAGCCGACCCCGCTCGGAGCGCACGATCTTGAGATAATCCTGCAGCTGCTGGCCAGGATGAACAAGAAAGGGGGGATAATCCTGAACCGCTCTGACATCGGAGACAAAAAAATCATAGAATCCATGGCAAAAAAGCACAGCGCAGGGATAATATTTGAGATACCTTTCTCAAAAGAGATAATAATCCAATATTCAAAAGGAGAGCCTGTCAACATCCCAAGAATATCGTCAATAATAAAATGAAATCAATAATAGTCTTATCAGGGAAAGGAGGTGTGGGAAAAAGCAGCATCGCTGCCTCATTAGCAATAGCTTTCTCTGAAGACAAGAGGATAGTGTGCGCAGACTGTGATGTCGATGCCTCAAACCTCTCTATCCTGTTCTCACTGCCGACAGAGAGATATGAAGAATGGACCCCTCTGTCCACCAACCAGATAGCCTCAATCGACAGGGATAAGTGCATAAGATGCGGAAAATGCATCGCCACATGCTATTTCAAGGCACTGCGATCCGAAGACAATATCCCTAAACTGAATGAATTCGGTTGCGAGGGCTGCGGAGCATGCGAACTGATATGCCCAGCCAAGGCAATAACACTGAAAGATATCGATAATGCATACATCGGGTACTCAAGAACAGGCTATGGATTCAAGATCGCATCTGCACAGCTGCTTCCGGGCAATTCCGGCTCAGGGAAAGTGGTCTCAGAGGTCAGGAAGAAGGCAAAAGAGATAGAACCTGATGCAGAGCTGATGATAATAGATGCTGCAGCAGGGATAGGATGCCCTGTCATAGCTTCTGTCACAGGGAATGACTATGCTTTATTGGTCACTGAACCAACACCCTCAGGATATGAGGATATGCTGAGAGCGCTTGACATAGTGGACCATTTCAGGATCAAAAAAGGGATCATAATAAATAAATATGACCTGAACAAGGATTATTCTGCAAAGATAGAGCTTTTTGCGCAGGAGAAAAAAATCCCCATCATCCATAAGATACCTTTTGACAGGGCTTTTGTAGACGCGATGACCAATATGGTGCCGATAATCGATCATGACAAAGATTTCAGGAAAATGTTCATGGATATGAAGAAAAAAATTGAAGCTGAGGTGATAGACAGTGAAAAATAAAGTCATCATTTTGCTGTGCACAATGATTATATTACAATCCTTTCTCATATCAGCAGAAGGTGAGACTGCCAATGAAGTGCATCTGCACCTGTTCTACGGCCAGGGATGCCCGCACTGCTCACAACTGAGGATTTTCCTGAATGATATACAGCCAAAATACCCATCTCTCACAATCCACGAACATGAGGTGTATTCAGACAATGAAGGGAGACTGCTATTTGAACAGATGTCCCATGATTTCAATGTGTCGATAGAAGGTGTTCCGACTGTCTTTGTCGATGATAAGGTGATTGTCGGTTTCAGTAAGTCCATAGGAGAATCAATAGAAAGAGAGATAAAAAGATGCCTTGAAATGGACTGTGGAGACCCGGAAAAAAAGCAGGGAAGCCCTGAAACAATAAAGATGATCGGAGAGAGCTCTCCTTCTGATAATCCAGAGAAAAAAGAATTTTCCCAGAAACTCACCATACCAATAGTAGTGGCAGCTGCTGCAGTGGATGCAATTAACCCATGCGCCTTTGCAGTGCTTATCATCCTCATGACAGCCGCCCTGTCGATAGCAAACAAGAAGAGGGCATTAAGATTCGGGCTGGCATTCACTGTATCTATCTACATATCATATTTCCTGATGGGACTGGGCCTGTTCTCAGCACTGCAAGCGACAGGCATAAGCCATGCATTCTACATATTTGTCAGCGTGCTTGCGGTCATTGTCGGATTATTGAACATCAAGGATTATTTCTGGTACGGCAAAGGATTCCTCATGGAAGTGCCGCTCAGCTGGAGACCGACCATGAAAAAAATCCTGAAAAGCACGACTTCCCCATTCGGCGCATTCATTGCCGGATTTGCAGTATCATTGTTCGAACTGCCATGCACAGGAGGGCCTTACATTGTGATTTTGGGGCTGTTGGCAAAGGAAGTGACACGGGAAACAGGGATATTATACCTGCTTTTATACAATCTGGTGTTTGTATCTCCCCTGATAATCCTGTCAATCATATTATATAAGGGCTTATCAACTACAGAGAAACTTGAATCCATAAGGCAGAATAAAATAAGACTGCTGCACCTGATTGCAGGAATCCTGATGCTGGGCATAGCAGTTGTGATGATCCTGTCAATCAGCTATGGATGGGTCTAAAAAAATTTCATTATTTATTGATTTTTTATTGATGAGAGATAATAAAAATAACAACAATAGATTGATTCATATGAATTTAAGCATATCCTAGAAATCTTTCAGAACATCAATCAAAGCATCCCTTTCTTCGATCCTTGACAGCCTATCCCTCAGCTTATTGCTGCCATCCAGGCCCTTTGTGAACCACATTGCATATTCCCTATAAGCCTTGATGCCAAAATCATATTTCTTCATAATACTGTAGAGCTCAAGGAGCATCTCCAGCTTCTGGGTTTTTTCAGGCTCAGGAAGAAGCTCTCCAGTGCTCAGATAATGATCTGTCCTCCTGAAGATGGACGGGTCCTTCATCGCAGCCCTGCCGATCATGATGAAATCGCAATTGGTTTGGTCTAACATGGCTTTTGCATCCTCTGGAGAGAAAACATCACCGTTGCCGATGACAGGTATTGAGATACTGTCCTTGACCTCCTTTATTACTGACCACTTCGCCTTCCCTGAATAGCCCTGCTGCTGGGTCCTCGCATGGATGGTTATCGCAGAAGCGCCGGCTGACTCTATTATCCTGGCTGTCTTGACAGCCTGATTGTCAGAGATGCCAGACCTAATCTTTGCAGTGACTGGGATCTTCACAGTGTCAACTAGTGTTTCAATTATCTCCTTGATCTTTGCAGGACGCTTTAGCAAGGCAGATCCTGCGCCGATGTTGACAACAGAAGATGCAGGACATCCTAAGTTGAAATCCAATATATCACATTTCTTTTCAAGAATCAGAGCAGATGCTTTTATGTTATCAATCTTTGCAGCGAACATCTGCATTGCAACAGGCTTCTCCTGAGGGTCTGTTAGGATCATCTTCAGGGTTGCCTTGTTTGATCTCGCCAGGGCATTCGCATTCACCATCTGATTGAAGACAAGGCCTGCGCCGTATCTCCTGCAAAGAAGCCTGAAAGGGAGCCAGCAGACATCAGCCATCGGAGCCAGGACAAGCTGGTTCGGAATCCTGACATTGCCTATGTTTTGCATGAAATCGGCTTAATCTATGGTCTTAATAAAGATTTCCGGGTGGAATTGCGAAAAATTTATATATGAAAACAAAATCCTTTAACATAAAGTATTATTATATAAGATAATATCATATAAAATCATATAAAAGTGAATTCAAATGGATTACCAGCCGCCAAACTTCGTCCCATACAACATACAGGAAATGCTGAAAATCAGGACACTCGAAAATGTTAGGCTTTCAGAACCGCTGGCGCAGAGCCTCAACCATGGAAGGCAGGACTCATATGGAAAAAGACTGATATACATATCCGGGCCCAATGGAGTCGGGAAGGATACGCTGCTTGACATCGCACTTGATATTCTTGCCGAAAAAGGGATAGAGAGCATATCAAGATTCCCCAGGACAACAACGAGGCCCAGGAGAAAAGCTGAAAGGGATGGGATAGACTATTTCTTCCAGAGCGAAGAGGAGATGCTCGACGGGTGGAGAAGATACATAGCGATGACAAGATATCCGGCAAACCAATGCCTGTACGGCATCGACGGAGCAAAGATGGGGGATGCACTGCAGGGAGGCAGGCATGTAGTCATGGTTGCAGGGATTGATTTCGCGCCTGTGCTGAAGAAATTCTTCCCTGAATCCACATCAATCTACATACTGCCGCCGTCAGCAGAAGAGCTCGAGAGAAGGCTGAGCGAGAGGGAATCTGACTCAGAAGAGCTTAGGGAAAGATTCAGGGTCGGCGAAGAAGAGATCATATCAGTATTCGGCTCGCTCTACGGAAGAAGATGCTACTTCAACAATGCGATAGATGCGGCAATAAACAATGATGATCTGCAAAAGTCTTCGCTTCAGCTTGCTGAGATGATAGAGAAGGCCATGGATGGAGTGAGACCAGACCCGAGTGACAGGCTGGAAAGGCTCAGGGCAGAATTCCACAGGGTGATGGACGCAAGATGAAACACTGCCTGAAGAAAAAAGACTGGAAGCAGAGACTTCCACAACCATTATCAGGATCCCAAGGATAAAACATATAAGCAAAGGAATGATACACCATGATCATGGCACATGATGAAAAGGTCGATATAGTGGACAGCGAAGACAGAGTGATAGGCGAGGACACAAAAGAGAGATGCCACCTATCAGGGAAAAGGCACAGATGCGCGGCCATATACGTGATGAACGAAGGCAAGCTGTTCCTGCAGATACGCGCAGACCACAAGAAAGTGGAGCCTGGCAAGATGGACCATTCAGCAGCAGGGCATGTCAAGAAAGGGGAGAATTATGAAGACGCAGCTGTAAGAGAGCTTGAAGAGGAACTAGGGATAAAGACAAACCTCACATTCCTGGGAAAAGCCGCAGAGAACAAGACCCACACTGATGGGAGGGACATAAAACACATCTTCCAGATGTACATAGCAGAGCACGACGGTGCCATAAAGCTAAACAAGGACGAGCTCAAGGGCATTGCGCTTATAGAACCTGAAGAGATAGAAAAAATGATAAAAGAGAAACCTTCACAGTTCGCCCAAGGATTCCTAGAGACATTCCCCACATTCATCGAATGGTACAGGGAATTCGGGAATCTGCCCTAAAACAAGGTGGCCCTGTTCAGGGGGAATGCAGTAGACTTCCTGATATCCTTCTGCTGGAGTATGGATTGCGTGACCCTGCTTATGCCTATCCCGCAGCCTGCATGGGGTATGGGGTGCTCCTTGATAATCTTCATATACCAGTCAAATCTCCTGAGAGCCTCAGAGTGGAGCTCTTTATCAGAGAAGGCGCTGAAACCATACTCTTCCTTGATCGCTTCCTTCAACAATCTCAGCATATCTGAGCTCTCCAGCCTCTCAACCAGCCTTCCATGGCTCTCCTCGCGTTCTGCTGCACCGACAGCCTCACCGCTAAAGGGCATGAGAAGATCCATGCTGTTGACAACAGAACCATCATCCCTGTTGACCTTCATATTGAAGAACTTTATCTCCTTAGGATAATGAGTGATGAACAGAGGCCTACCCCCATTGAGCGCAACAAGCTCCTGCTCATGAGCAGCTTTCAGATCATCTCCGAACTTAAGCCCATGATGAGACAACAGCTTGATGGCATTGGAATAAGTGATGCTGTTATAGGGAGGCCTTAGGACATCCAGATCCGGGGATTCAATAAGCATATTCAGCTCTTCCTCACAATTCTGCTCGACATAATCAATCATCGCACCGAAGATATTGGAGATCTCTCCCTGAAGCTGCAGGAGATCCATATCAGCGACCTCAATCTCAAACAATGGGAACTCTATGAGATGCCTCTCATCAGCCTTGAGCTCCTTCCTAAAGCTCGGGCCGCAGCAGAAGGTCTTCCTATACACATGCATGAATGCCTCCAACATCAGCTGGCCAGTCTGGTTCAGGTAAGCTGCCTGAGAAAACAGGTCTGTCCTGAACAAGGTGCTGAAGTTCTCGCAAGCACCAGTGGCCTTTGTCAGGTGAGGTATCAGGATCAGCTGATACCCGCTCTTCATGCAATAATCTGTCGCTGCTGTGACCAACCCAGCCTCAAGCTTCGCCACCAAAGCGGTCTCACTACTCAAAATCTGCTCCATTCTTCCACCTCCGAGCCCTAGCTAGAATGCAATGACTCTATCTAGAACCTGCCAGCGTACCGGCCAATTACAAATACAAATGAACATGAAAAAATCTACAGGGAATGAAATAGAATGTTTTGACGACGACAGAATTGAGGTATTTTCCTAGATTTTTCATCTAGAAAACTTACAGAATCAGGGTGATATAAATAATTATCGGTTGCATGGGGCAGTCACTTCACCAATTTCTTCATCCTGGACAGGAAAGAGCTGTCCCTCTGATGGGATTCAGAGACATCACCATCAAAAGAGAACCTCACATCCTCTATTGAACAGAAAGCATTTGGGTTATATTCATTGACAAGATCAAGCACCTTCTTGGTGTCATGGCGGTTTATGATTGTGAAGATTATCTTCACCTTGTCATCAGGACCATCAGCGCCGATCGTGGTAAAGGTGTATCTTTTGCTTTTCAGGGCATCCAATAGCTGGACTGCATCCCTGCCTGTTATTATCCTGATAATGACCTTGCCCATAGAGATCCTCTCCTCTATCACCATGCCGACATAGGTCCCGGCTGCAAAACCCAGCCCATAAGCCAGGAAGCAGAAAACATTGGAGAGATTAAGAAGTATCTGCCTGATAGCTAAAAGCCAAATCAGCACTTCAAAGAAACCCATGACAGGAGCCAGATACTTGAAGCCCCTGGAGATGAATATGACACGAATAGTGCCAATGCTGACATCAACAACCCTTGCACAGAATATCAAGACAGGTATGATGAAATAAGCATACAGATTCGAATCAAAAAAAGCAAGCGCCATGCACCATGAATATTTTTATCAATTTATAAAATTATTGGTTGGTATATGCAAAATCCAAAGAAACAGGCTATACAAGCCAGAATGCCAGAATGCCAGAAAATGACGGAGCAATTCCGGATTTATCCTGTGAAAACATATTAAGCATCAGTATCATCAATATCTCATGATTATAGAAATAATAATCGCAGTAATCATCGGGATCGGCGCAGGCATATTCACAGGCCTGTCCCCTGGAATCCACATAAATCTCGTCTCTGTACTGCTGCTCAGCCTAAGCCCGCTGCTGCTGCAATTCACAACACCGCTCATACTTGCATGCTTCATAATATCAATGTCTGTCACACAGACATTCATAGATCCTATACCAGCAACATTCTTAGGGGCGCCGGAATCAGAGAGTGCACTGGGAGTGCTTCCAGGCCACAGGTACCTGCTGAAAGGCATGGGCTATACTGCAGTCAAGCTGACAGTGATAGGAAGCATCGGGGCAATGATACTGAGCATAATCATGTTCCCATTCCTCATACCATTTGTGAAGCACATATATCCGATATTGCAGGGATACATGGGATACATACTGCTTGGGGTCGTGATATTCATGATCCTCAGGGAGAAGAAAAAGATGTGGGCCATCATAATATTCGGGCTTTCAGGGATTCTCGGGCTCATAGTGATGAACTACAGCTTCAAGGACCCCTTATTCCCACTATTCTCAGGATTGTATGGGATAAGCACACTACTGATCTCGCTGAATGAGAATGAGAAGATACCAAAACAGAAAGATAAACAGGAGCTGAAGCTTGATACATGGCAGACGACAAAAGCGCTTCTCTCAGGCCAGTTCTCTGGATTCATAACAGCAGTCTTCCCGGGATTAGGGGCAGCGACAGCAGCTGTGATAAGCATGCAGATAACAAGAAAACTCGGGGACCAGGGATTCATGATACTCATCGGGAGCATAAGCACTGTCAATTTCGTGCTATCGCTTGTGGCATTCTATGCCATAGACAAGGCAAGGAACGGAAGCATAATAGCGGTGCAGAAGCTGATGCCGGAGATAAGCATACCAATAATCATCGTCTATCTGTGCTGCGGACTGATTGCCGGGAGCATATCTGTATATCTGTGCCTGAAGATAACAAGATGGTTCTCTACAGCAATAACAAAAGTCAACTATAGGGCTGTGGTGCTAGGAGTCATAGGACTGATAATAATACTTGTCTGTGTGCTGACAAGATGGCAGGGACTGCTGATATTATTTGTGGGAACATGCATCGGGCTGATACCTGCTATAGTCAAGACGAGCAGGACACATGCAATGGGATCATTGCTATTGCCTGTGATGTGCTATTTCTTACTTTGAAGCAACTTTCCCCTCAAGATCCATCCTGTTGGTTATACTAACGTCAAGCAACATGGATCCTGGATTATAACAGACCACAGCCAAGCCACCCCTTACATCCTTGTCTCCGTCTTTGGGCGCAAGCTGATGCCAGATCTCGCCTGAGATGCTGGCTGCATCATGAGCACCAACCCTCACATCCAATGGATCACCTTCAAATGGAGGAGTGTCATCCATATGGCCTTGATAGGTTGATATGAACTTTCCGTCGCCAGGCATCAAGTCTGCAAATGGGAAATGCCACATCTGGGAAACAGGCTCTCCATTCTCTCCCTTCTTAATAATATGCATCGCAAAACCATATGGCTGCACAACAGCGCTGATCCTTGCAGTGTTTATGGGGGCATCTGGCTCATAAGATGTCATATCAATCCATCCAAACTTAGGATCATGGACATAGAATGGATCCCTGAATGACTCTCTCAGAATATCAGCTGGGTTGGATTCGGAATTGAAACCATGCTTCATCGTCGCAGTGTACATGCAGTTTGTCTGGAAACCATTGCTGACAAGCAAAGTCCTGCCAACCTGTGCAACTGCCGGATATAATAATAGCGCAGGATTGCCCTGCTCATAAGCCTTGCTGCTCGTCGGCGCAGTCCTTATGACGCCATGCTCATCCATCGGTGGAAACTCTCTTGCCCTGCTGCCTGGGCTCCTGCCCTCGAAACTATATGCAATAAATACCTTATCCGGATCTGATATCAGAGGGTCATCTTGAACCCTGCCCACTGTTATATGCCTGCCCCTATAAGGCCTGTCTGCAACCTGTTGAAAACCATCCATTTTAGTTACCTCCACCTCATAAATTCAATATCTTATCCATGCTTGACTTATCAATAATCACCTGATGATCCTCAGGCCCGGTGCCGATCATGAAAAACCTGTGACCCAGAAACTGCTCAATGAAATCGACATACTTTCTTGCCGGAGGAGTCAAGGTCTTGTGGTCAGCTTCCACAGTCCTGTCCCAAGGATCAAATTCCTTATAGATTGGCTTGACCTGGGAGAGAACACCTCTTTTGTTGAATGATATGTCCCATCTGGTATAAACCCTGTTGTCGAGCTCATAAGCCACAGCAACTTTTGGCCTGACACCCAGCTCTGAAAAAACCTCAAGCCTGTCAAGGCATGTCCCGGCAACATAATCCCCTTTTATAGCTCGCAGGGTCTTCTCTGCAGCAATGCAATCAAACCACCCAAGATGCCTCGGCTTTCCAGTGCTCGTGCCATATTCCCCCCATACCTGCCTCACCTTATCCTGCAGGTCATCAGGCATCTCAGTCATGAATGGCCTGTCACCTATACCGACGCTGCTGACAGTGAACTTATAAACAACAACAATATTCTTCGGCCTGTTAGGAGGATTTGTAGGATGTGAAGAGGTAATACCTGGATATTGGCCGACATCAATGTCAATCAAGGCTCCCTGGGCTCCCTCTTCGACAGCAAAAACAAATCTGGGATCAAAGAAAACATCATCATCATCAGCCAAGAAACCTTCCAGACCCCTCCTCTGATTATCATAAGAATCCGCAAATTCCCCAAAAGACCTCAATCCCGGCGGCACACCGGCTGGAAAAGCCTTTTCCTCAAGGATTTTCATCATCAATCCCTTATCGAGAAACTCAATGAACCTCATGCCGGTCCTGAAATACTTATCCCTTGCAACCTGCTTGATGCCCCTGCCAGTGGAGGTATGCTCCTTGAGATTATAACACCCCTGATCCTCAGCAGTATGATAATCAAGGATGACATGAGCATTTGAAGAGATACCTAAATTATCCGGGGTTATCTTGATGCCCCTGCTCCTCAACAATTCAATCTCCTCAAGGAGTGATCTCGGCTCAATATACATCCCCCTGCCAAGAAGTCCATAAACCTCGGGTGTGATGATGCTGCTGGTGACATGATGAAGCTGATATTTAACACCATCAATGATAACTGTATGGCCCGCATTGTGGGCACCCTGATATCTGACTGCAAGAATCCTGCTGCTTGGAACATCAAGAAGATGATACCTGCCAATTGCGTGATCGGTGACAGTATAGACACACTTGCCCTTGCCCTCATCACCATTCTGGCCCCCGATAAATGCCACATCTGACCTCATAAAAATCCCCCCATGAATTCTTCAATCTTCATTCTTATCAGCTCGAACCAGGTTTATGATAATTCGGCGGGTCATTGACCACCTTGACATCATGCACATGAGACTCCAGATGACCAGCGCCGGTCATCTTCCTGAAAGTGACCTGATCCCTCAACTGCTCAAGATTCGCTGCGCCAGCCATGCCCATGCCACTGCGCAATCCTCCGACCAATTGGACAATGGTATTTGCGATAGGACCTGTATAAGGAACAAGGGCCTCAACTCCCTCTGGGACCAGTTTCTCATCTGCCACTTCACCTTGCTGGTATCTGGCTCGTGCCTGCCTGCTCTCTCTCATCGCAGCAAGGCTCCCCATGCCCCTGTAATCCTTCATCTGCCGGCTGCCAGAAAGGACAATCTCACCAGGCGCCTCTTCAGAGCCTGCAAGCATCATGCCTACCATGACAGAATGGGCTCCTGCAATGATGGCCTTGGCAATATCACCAGAATACTTGATGCCGCCATCTGCAATAACAGGGATGCCTTTGGCCCTGGCGACTTCATACACTTCATAGATTGCTGTGACCTGGGGGATGCCGCCGCCGGTTATTTTCCTTGTAGTGCAGATGGAACCAGGGCCTTGGCCGACCTTGATGCCGTCCGGGTCATACTTCACAAGCTCTGCAGCCTGGACAGCAGATGAGATATTGCCGACGACAACATCAAGATCCGGGTATTTGGCCTTTATCTCCCTCAATGTCCTGACGGCATTTGTGGTGCTGGCATGAGCAGTATCAATGACAATAACATCAGGGTGTGCCTTCAGGATTACCTCAAGCCTATCCAAGGCATCAAGACCATCACCTATAGCAGCACCGACCCTCAGCTGGCCATTCTCGTCGACATTGTAAGCCTTATAGGATTCGGTCATGGTCCTCTTGACGTCGCTCAGCAAGTACATGGCAACAATCTTGCCCCCATCTACAACAGGAATCACCTTCTTGCCCTCATCAACCATCATCCGATAAGCCTTATCAGGGGTTGTGGTCCTGTCAGCGGTTATCAAACCAGTGGTCATTATATCACATGCCTTCTGAGAAGGGTCATCACAGAGATCAAAATCATTGCCTGTAAGGAGACCGACAAGGTTCCCTGCTTCATTGACGACAGGAAAGCTCCTGAAAGACCAGCCCCTCTCATCTGCCCTGTCCAGAATCTCCTCTATGGTATCTGACTCCTTGACAGTTATAGGCCCTTCAATCGGACAATTCAAATGATACTTGACCCGTCTTATCTCTTCTTTCTGCTCCTCAGGAGACATGCTCTTATCAATTATGCCAAGACCACCTTCCTTGGCCATCGCAATCCCCATCTTATACCTAGTAACCCTATCCATCGCAGCACTAACAATCGGAATCTTCAATGGGACATTCCTTGAGAATCTAGAAGATACATCAACATCCTTCGGATAGACGTTCGTGAATCTTGGGACAAAAGTGACGTCGTCATAGCTCAAAGCCTCCTGCATGAGCTGGGATGCCAGGAAGAACTCATCCACAGCACGGTTTATCCTAATATCAAATTCAAGACGATTCAATACATCCGACAGTTTAATATCACCAATATTCATATTATCACCCTAGTGCTTGAAACTTCGCTGGCCAGTGAATACCATCGTAGCATTCTTCTCATTGCAGGCCTCGATGACCTGCCAATCATTCACGCTGCCTCCTGGCTGGATGACTGCAGTGACTCCCTCTTCAAGTCCTACATCGATGCCATCCCTAAAAGGGAAGAATGCATCGCTCACCATTATCGCTCCAACAAGACCTCCATGGACATCTTGGACTGTCCACTTTATCTCTTTCAGAGTCTTGAGATCCTTCGGGGAGGCATATCTGGTCTTCACCCGATATAGCAACTCATTATAGGACAAACCAAGAGCTTCGTATACCATTATATCTGTCAGTTTAGAATAAGCTTTATCCCTGGCAATCTCAGCTGCTCCAACCCTATCCTGCTCACCAGTGCCTATGCCTACTGTAACTCCATCCTTGACATAGATGACAGAATTCGATGAGACCCCTGACTCCACAAGCCACCCAAACAACATGTCCCTGAACTCGTTCTCAGTGGGCTCTCTTTGAACCTTAAACAACTCCCCTTTCCTTTGATGATATCCTAAAGGAAGTGCTTTAATATCCTCAAGAGTTCTTGCCTGCGGGACGTAAGATGTCTGTACAATCAAGCCACCATCTATGAGGCTCTTGAAATCAAGCACTGGGACCCCTACCCAATCCTTAAGTGCACTCATGTTACTGATACGCATGACCCTCAAATTCTTCTTCGTGCCCAATACACTCATGACACCACCCTCATACTCAGGAGCGACAACAACCTCAGCATACCGTGATGCGATGGCCTCTGCAGTCGCCATATCGACAGGAAGATTCAAAGCAATGGCACCACCAAAAGCAGCCAGACGGTCTGCACAATCTGCCTTGACATAAGCATCTACAAGGCTTGTTCCGATAGCAACACCGCAAGGATTATTATGCTTCATAATTGCAACAACAGGCTCACCTGAGAAATATCTGAGTATATTCATCGCATTATCTGCATCTGTGATATTGATCTTACCAGGATGCTTGCCAGACTGAAGGAGCTCAGCATCAGAAGCAAGCCAGCGACCAGGCTGGATCGTCTCCACATCACCAATTATCAGGTTACCATTGAGTAGCCTATACATTGCAGCCTGCTGACCAGGATTCTCACCATAACGCAAGCCGCTCTCGACCAATGTGCCGTCGCTGTCAGGCACTTTCCAAGTGGCCTTCTCAAATCTCAACACCTTATCCCCCAGAGTGATGGTCATCGAATCCGGGAAATGTTCCTCCATCCTTGTCGTATAATCCTTCTGCAATCTTCTATCCATAGCAAATCACCTTCATGCCGCTTTTGTTCCTGAAAAATAAACAGGCTCACCATTGTGGGCCCTGAATAATACCCCTGTCTTGCCATCCTCTGTAGATTTCAAAATACTGACAACCTTTGCATCAAGACCCTTTGATCTTATGAGTGCTAATGCACTAGCTGGCTTATCGGATGCTATGAAAGCCTCATTCCCCATGGGGAACATACCATAGACAGCTTGGACTGGTGTATCACCACATAATGCAACCTCCCTTGGATCAGGTTCATAGATGCGACTGAGCTCTGCATATAAACCATGCTTGGCGAGAGGCTTAGCAAGCTTCGAATCAAAAGCGCCGCCGCTCATATGAGTGACCCATGAAGCAAGACCTCCGTCGATGAGCTGCTTGAATACTGGATAGAAGACAGTGGATGGCTCTGCAAGGAACCCCAGATATTTCTTGCCTTCATCAGATAGATGATACCTAGGACCAAGCATCTCAACCATAGCTTTTCTCTTTGCACTGATGCCGTTAGACCGCGGTGTAGGATTGCCTCTGATAGCAATCAAGTAATCACCTGCTTTCGGATGCAATGAATTCCTCAATCTCTCCTCGTCGATCAAGCTGATCGCTGTTCCGCTGAGATTGAAAGCAGGAGCTTTCCTAGTATAACCCATCCATCTGCTATCAGCCCTATGCGGAACAACATAATAAGGGAAGCCCATGGTCCGCGTGACATAACATGCCTCTTCTTCAAATGCTCTTGTCGGGATAGAACCCCTATGCTCAAGCATATCAAACACTGCAATCACTTCTGCACCTACCTTGCTCGCATCATCGACCTTCATGGCAAGGGAATCATACAAAGCACCAGGGAACCTGCGCAACCGCTCATAGAACTCAGGCTTTGTGCCGATACCATCACAGTTGAGATAAATCGCTCTCCCTTTGGGATCAAAATCAAAATATTGTATCCCCAACAAGGATAATCTCTCATTAACAAGTTCCTTCATGCGCTCTTCATACATGCACAACAAAGTACCACAGACATTTGCCTGGACATTCGGATTGACACGAGCTCCAAGGATCGCATTCTCTCCATTTATTATGCCAAACCTATGATAATCAGCCCTCTCAGCCATAACTTTCCCGACCAAATCTATCAGACCGATATCACCAGAATTCGAGTCAACAACATCAGCAAGCACCAGAGGCTTTGCGCCTGCCTCTGCAGCAATCCAAGCAAGATAATCAACCATGGATGCAGTGTGCCAATCAGGTCTCTTGTAGTCCAGCCCTGGGACAGAGAAGGCAAGAGCACGATGTCCTTCAGGAATCCTAACAACCTTCAAACCACCCATCTCAGAGTCGAGAACCTCAACAAAGTCTTCCACATTCCTCAGCGTAGGAACACAAATAGCGTTCAGAAGAGCAGCACCCTCCTGATCCTGTGCAACAACCTTATCTAGGTATGGGCTTAAGTCCATATCAACACCTCATAAAATATCTTTCGGCTGGTACGCGGCCTGAGTCGGATACCTCTCGAAAAAAGGAACTGCAAAATCATGAACCATTCCGATCTGCTGCAGAGCCAACCCGACAAAATGCTCCCTGTCCTGAAGAAGGTTCTCCAAGACAGACTTTGATATTCCAGCCCCTGCAAAAATTGGATCAACAGCAAGATCACTTGAGAGATCAGGAGGAGTTCCAGACTTCCTCATGCCAAGAGCTGCTGCAATAGAATGCTTCTTGATGACCTCATGAGCAGTCTCCCTATCGATACCATATGTCTGCGCGAGATTCAATATCTCAGTCGTGGCCAAGAACGGAAGATAACGATCAGCCTCAGCCGAGATAATCGCAGGATAAGCACCCATCTCCTTGAAGACTGTCAAAGCAGCCTCGCAAAGACCGTCAGAAGCATAGAAGGCATCAGGTAGTATTACCCTTCTCACAACAGAACAGGAAACATCACCCTCTGCAAGCTGAGCACCTGAAAGCCTCGAACCTCCGTCAGCATACATCTTGAGAAGCTCGGCAAAACCCCAGACCCTCTCAGAGGTCCTTGTGTTCATCTTGTGAGGCATAGCACTTGAACCCACCTGACCTTCCTTGAAACCCTCAGTGACCAATTCACTGCTTGCCATGAGCCTCATGTTATTTGCGAAGTTCTCGACAGAAGAAGCGACCTGGGAAAGATGAGCAAGGAGGGAATAGTCAAGAGAACGAGGATATACCTGACCTGTAGAATGTAATACCCTGGAGAAACCAAGACTCTCAGCAACCATTGCTTCCATCTGGTCAACCTTATCGCTGCTGCCTAACAGGGTCAATAGATCAAACTGGGTTCCTACCGGACCTTTGATGCCACGCATCGGATAATCCCTGATGAAATCCTCAAAAGGAGCAAGGTGCTCAAGAAGCTCCTCTTCCCACATCGAGAATCGTCTTCCCAAAAGAGTGAGCTGAGCAGGCTGGAGATGAGTCCTTGCTGTAAGGCAAATGTTAGCATACGCGTCAGCCTTCTTGTCCATGGCAGCAAGAATCGCAACATATTTTCCGAAGACCAGCTTAGCAGCATCCATGATCTGCCATTGCTCAACATTATCAGTCAAATCCCTGCTTGTGAGCGGCCTATGGATGTAACCATTTACACCTGCAGCACCTGAAAAACCCTGGATTTTCGCCTTGATATCATGCCTAAGCTCTGCCTCCATTTCCCTAATAGCATCACGGTTATCAACATCAATCGCTGATTCGTATGCTTCGATTATCGGAGAAGGTATATCAACGCCCATCTGCTTCTCAGCCTTGAGAATCTCAACCCAGAACCTCCTTTCCCTCCTTGTCTTCTCCAAATCTGACCAAATAGAATTCATCTCATCTGTAGCATAACGATCTGACAAAACATTTAGATTAGCCATCAAACCACCCAGCTACAGAAATCGATAGTTACTATAAAAAGATGGATAGTCCCATATCAGTAAAAAAGAGAAAGGTTTAAATAGTATGCTGACTACCTGACTTGGTTATGCAAATGACCAGAATATTAAACATTATTATTGTCGTCGTCATCTTGCTAGTCCTTATCATATAAAACCGGGCTTTTCCGCCGTGATTCTGGAAAGGCCCCACACGAAAGACTTGATAAAAATATATCCTGTTGAAATGACGGGGTAAAGGCATACTCCCAAGAACCCTGCTCCACGGGTTTCTTAGCCAGTAGCCTGATCAGACATAGATGGAGCCATGCAAAACAAAACAACAAAGGTGAGAAAATGTTAGGACCAACAGACCAACAATTATTCGAACAGGAGCTAGGAGCAGACTTTTATGGATGCAGGCCAGCAGGGCCCAAAATGATAAAAGCCCAGCCTGGAACAGGGCCAACACTGGACGATAAAGTGCAGAATCCGGAACCCAAGCCTCTCCAGACAAACCAGATGACCTGCGTCAGCATGAATTATTTCGGAGTCGGTGCGCACAGGGGGTACTGACCAATAGGAATAAAAAAAATCATTTCTTCTTTTTCTTTACCTTCTCAGCCGGCTGGATCTTCCCGACAAGCTTCTTGTAGCTTATGCCGATAAGCACAAGGAATTCGAGCAATAGCACAATGAATCTCATAATCCGGCTCATATCACCGAAATACCTTATTGTGCCGTAAATGATGAGCAAAATCCCGCCGATCATGACGCCTGAACCCATGAAATCAATCCGCCAGTAGACACCGAAGATTATCCCAATAAGCCCGAGAATCGTTGCCATGTAGAAGACAATCTGGCTGTGCTTCTTGTTATCTTCCCGGAAATCCCTGTTGCAGGTATCACATCTCTCAAACACCCTGCATCCATTCTCGTCGTATGTGAATTTGGGTATATCCTCGCCGCACTCCTGATAATAACGGTCCATGTCAGCGCATTTGGATTCATCAATCGCCTTCATGGGCTCGGGGAACTCTTTTCCGCAATAATCTTCCCATTCAGGGCTCGGATAGAAAGCCTCAATGCCGAAACCCACAACCAAAGCAAACATTATCGCAATCGCAACAGTCATGACAACATGCTTGAATGCCATCGTCTCACCTCTATTCTTGTGTTCATAATAGGCATACAAAACAACCAATAATACAACCAGCAAAATGCCTGGTATGACCATCTTAGGCTTTATTGCTCAAGAGCTTATAAATATTATGAATTAGAAGCTCTGTCCAGAATCCTGCTAATGCTCTATTCGCTTTAAAATATCTGCTTCAAAATGAAGGCTTTTCATTTGGATTTCCGGTGAGTGCAGATAATTCAGGCCTTTATCAGCCCAAAGAAAGTCAGCCCAAAGAAAGCCTTTGACAAACCCTTGCCACCCACTTAATTCTGCTGTCAAGTTCTTCTACTGCCAAGTTCTTCTGCTGTCCTTCTTTCTGACCAAGCCAATGATTCACTGAACAGACAAAGAAACCCAAATATTTAAATATTGATTCTCCATAAAACCCGCTTATGACACAGTTCACATGCAAATACTGCGGGTACAGGTTCCAGCCCAAAAAGGACATGAAAGAAGTCCCGAAGAAATGCCCTTACTGCGCAAGGGAAGGCTTTGTGGAGAACACATCAGCGATAGTCAAGAACATACTGGATGAAGCCGGAGTCAGATAGGACCGGAGCCCGCAGTCAGATAACCTCTTTCATCCTACTTATCTCTTTTCTCAGATCCGCTACAGACGTGACGACCCTGACATCACTGCCCCTGACAAAATCCTTCACCTTTCCAGAATGCAGGAGGTCTGTCTTGGAAAGGTATATCAATAACGGCTTATCAAAGCCTTTCATCCTCATGAGCAGCTTATGCTGATCCGCAAGAGGGTAGCTCTCAGTGAGATCAAAGACAAAGACAATCGCATGGACGACATATTTGATCGCAAGATAAGCCTGCTTCTCGATATTATTCATCTTATCGACACGGTTCAGAGTCCCAGGGGTGTCGATGAACTGGACCCTGCGATGGTTGATCATGTCATAGCCAAGATTAAGTGATTTTGTGGTGAAGGCATATGTGTTTATCTCAGGCCTGCTTGTTGTGATCCTCGAAAGGAGAGTGGACTTCCCGACATTCGGGAATCCGGAGATGGCGACAGTGAAGAGAGAGGTCTTGATCGTCGGATATTCCCTCATTATCTTCCTGCACTCCTCAAGATAATCAAGATTCTCAGAGACCTGCCTGAGGATGGATGATATCCTGCCCATGAACTGCTGCCTGAACCTGTTGACATCCTGGATGACCCTGCACCCAGTTATCTTCTTGATGTAGATCTTGTGTATCTCCTCTATCTTTCCAGCTGCCCAGTTGAGAGAACCCAGAGATTTCTTCAGTGCGACATAATCAAGGGTTATCCTGACGAGCTCCTGATAGAACTCATCAAGCTGATCGAATGAAGGGAAAGACCTGAGGATCATATCCAGGGATTCAACAAGAGACCTCTTGATCTCGTCAAGCTTCTCCCGCTCTATGTCCTTTGACTTCTTCAGGGGATCAAGCCTCTTCTTGGACAATCTTGCTGCTGCTGCCTTCTTGTTCGCCCTTTTAACAGCAACATCTAGATAGAACTGGTACTTCTCAATCTTGGAAAGCCCTTGAAAATTCATGGATCTGGAAATAAATTGCAGTGTTTAAATAGTTATTGGAGCTCCCTTATCATCGAACTGAGCTCCTCATTCCTCCTGTCGAATTCAACTGCATGATCATAAGATGGACCGTAGACAGACCTGCCTTCCTTGCTGAGGTCACACCTTATCTTCTTGGGACAGTCCCCGAGCATGCAGTGCTTTGCACTCAATATCGGGAAAGCCCTGCAGGCAAGAGGGCGCTTGTCATAACAAGTGCAAAGAAGATTCTTCTCATCGAAAAAAGGGCAGACCTTATGGTCCATGAAATAATTGATGATAAAAATCTTATCGCCCCTCCTGAATGCCTTGAGCGGGCGTATCCTCAGATCAATATCCCTGTCTTCAGCCCCTTTCTCAAGAACAATCTTCTCATCCCTCGTCATCGGAAAAGTCATTGACCTCGGATCAGCAAGATAGAACAGGCCCTGCTTCTTTGCCTGGCTGACGAGAAATCCCACATCCTCATCCCTGAGATCAACGTTGTTGCGGATATGGCAGCACTGCCCGCAATCACTGCAGTCAAATTTCTCCATGCAAAAAGCGGAAAAGAACAGGTATATAAATTTTCACAAAAATTATAAACCTGCCTGAGATGACAGGATCATGCTCACAAAAAAAGGATTCTTCTGCATAAGGTGCGGAAAGTGCTGCAGGTATTCAGTCACAATAAGCATACTTGAAAGATGGAGGATCCAGAAAAGATTTCCGGGCTTAAGGTTCTGGTCACCTGAAAGGCACTGGTGGCAGAGCAGCATCAGGATGAAAGACGGGAGATGCGTGTTCCTTGAAGAGAAAAACGGGCTCTATTCCTGCAGGATATTCGATATCAGGCCGAAGATATGCAGACAGTACCCATTTTTTAAAGTCAGCGAAGTCAAGTCATGCTTCCCTGAGGATTTGGGCACTACAGCCCTTAAAAACCCTAAATTCTGAGTTTATCAGCAGGCATAATATTTATATATGACAGCCGATTTTTCCAGCATACTTTTATAAATGGGGGTATCCGGAGGAATAATGATGGCAGATTATAAACTAGTCATAAGCGATCCAAAGACAGGCAAAAGCTACCAGAAGGAAGCCAAAGAACCAGATTCCAAATCATTATCTGGCCTGCAGATCGGGGACAAAGTTAAAGGAGAAACAATAGACATGGCAGGATATGAGTTCGAGATCACAGGCGGAAGCGACTTCGCCGGATTCCCGATGAGAAAAGATGTGAAAGGCATCCTACGAAAGAAGATCCTCGCAGTGAAAGGGACAGGGCTGGCACAGAAAGACAAAGGGATAAGGGTAAAAAAACTTGTGGCAGGGAACACAATAAGCGAAAAGACAGCACAGATAAACCTAAAGGTCATAAAGTACGGAAAAGAGCCTCTTGAGCCGAAAGAGGAAAAAGCAGAAGAGAAGAAAGAGCCTGCAGAAAAAGCAGAGGAGACGAAGTAATGGCAAAGAAACCTGCCCTACAGCCGGAAATAAACATCGGTTTAGTGGGACATGTCGACCATGGCAAGACAACACTGACCGAAAGGCTGAGCGGCAAGTGGACAGACACTCATTCTGAAGAGATAAGGCGCGGGATCACGATCAGGCTTGGATATGCTGACGCAAGCTTCTACCAGTGCGAGAAATGCAAGAGATTCCTCACTGCACAGAAATGCGACTGCGGCGGAAAGGCAAAACTCCTGAGGAAAGTCAGCTTTGTCGACGCACCAGGACACGAGAGCCTCATGGCCACAATGCTCTCAGGAGCCACTGTGATGGACGGAGCCCTGTTGCTGATCGCGGCAAACGAGGAATGCCCCCAGCCGCAGACAAGAGAGCACCTCATGGCGCTGCAGATAATGGGGATAAAGAACATCGTGGTGGTGCAGAACAAGATAGACATCATCCCGAAAGAGAAGACAATGAAGAACCACGGACAGATAAAGGAGTTCCTGAAAGACACTGACTTCAGGGATGCTCCGATAATACCCTTATCCGCGAAATTCAATGTCAACATAGACGTCCTCATCGAGACGATCGAAAGCGTGATCAAGACACCTAAGAGGGACCAGAAGAAGGACCTCATCATGTTTGTCACGAGAAGCTTTGACATAAACAAGCCAGGCACTGATATCGACGAACTGAAAGGAGGAGTGCTCGGCGGAGCCCTCAGGCAAGGCATCCTGAAAACCGGGGAAGAGATAGAGATCAGGCCCGGACAGAGGATACAGGAAGCAAACAAGTCTGTATTCCGGCCCATCAAGACCAAGGTAGTCGGGCTTATGTCAGGATCAGATCCCATGGAAAAGGTGGGGCCCGGGGGATCCATAGGAGCATCTACGACACTCGACCCCTCGATAGTGAAATCTGACTCGCTCGCAGGATCTGTCGTCGGACACCCCGGAAAGCTTCCTCCGGTATGGGAAGACCTCGAGCTTGAAGTGCACCTCCTCGATAGGCATGTCGGAACAAAAGAGGACCTTGAGATAGAGCCCATAAAGATGCAAGAAGTCCTAATGCTCAATGTGAATTCAGCCGCAACAGTTGGGATTGTCAATCAGCTCGGCAAGAACAGGTTCAAATGCAAGCTCAAGCTTCCGGTCTGCACTGAAAAAGGGAGCCGGGTCACGATATCCAGAAGGATAGGGACAAGGTTCAGGCTGATCGGCTATGGTGTGATCATCTGACCAAAACACTATTCTCTCCTGACAAATTCAATATTCTCGATCGCTTGCCTCAGATCAACTGCACGATTGCAGTTCTGGGATATGACTGTGTTATAGAATTTTGTCACTTCTTTGCTGACTATCACAACACCCGTCGTCACACCAAGGTGCCTCAGAGAGATGTTGACCCGCTTGTCATTAACATCTATCTGCATGGGGATATAATCATCAAGAACAAATCCCTTCAGTTTATATCTCTCAAAATTCTTCAACAGAGAGGATTTCCAATGCTCAAAGAATTTTGGACCCAGCTTCATAATGATATCAAGGTGAAAATCCAGTGCGGATCTCTCAAGGACCGCCTCAATTGACTTACCTCTCTTCAATGCATCATTGTAGGTCTTATGAACAAGAAAAGTCATCTGTGGATCAAAATGGGTTATCGTCGGCCTTGATGCGACAATCGCTCTCCTGAGCTTCACAAATCTCTTGAAATCCATCGGATAGAAAGCATAGGGGAAAGACTGGTGGAGCGACATATACCTGAAACTATTTGATTCCACAATCATCTGCAGATGCATCTGGGTGAACTGCTTGCTGTTGTTTACAATATCTATATGCTCAGCTCCAGGACCTCGCATCTGATCAATAATGTCCGCTTGTGCAATCACCATCCGGTCGATATTGTGCTTCATGAAGTTGATAATGCGTTTGTTAAGATTGCCGACTGAATACAAAAAAGGCCTTTTAGGAGATTTCTCTATCAGACCACTGGTGATGAGGCCGTTCAGATAATCATATATCCTACCCTTTGGGATGCCAGTCTTGGCACAAACATCTTTGGCATCTAAGCCCTTGTCCCTTAGCACTTCGATAATGACAACCTGGCTGTCACTAAGGGCAAAGTTCTCCTGCAACTTTTCAAGAAGCTTATCCATCATAAGATATAACAAATACTTATTTATAAATATTGTCAGAAAAACACGAAAAAACGTTTTTTAGTAGGAAATGTTTAAATAATCAACCCACTTACCTTTACGCATCAAGCGGGGTGACAATGAGTGGTATGCAACATAACTGAGATAGTACTCAATCAGGCTAATAGAACTGACCATATCAAGAGAATGCTCACTCTAGATGGATTAACTGATGAAAGGATCAGGGAGCATATCACCAAATACCGTTCTATGGTCCAAGAAAGGATACCTGATATTTCTGAAGAAGACCTGGAAACAGCAAACCTATACATAATTGATGGCCACAATCCCGGCTTTGACCCATGTGAGGTACAGGCCACAATAGACAAATACAAAGGCATAACCTCATTCCTTGATGATATTCTCCAACATCTGGGGGATACTGGCTTTCTAGAGGCTGAAGATGCCTGTTATTCTGGATTGGCATTAACTGGAGTTGCAAAGGATAAGATGCCAAATCTTCTAGCTGACCATGAGAGGATAAAGGCTGCAGTTGTATCAGCTGGACTGAGAAGATATGATCCCGCTGAAGCTCCGTTTAATCCGCAGCACAAACTGGTAGGCCTTCCGCAGGAGGTTTTTGATATTGACAATCTGATGGTCGCTGCGTCAAGATTCTTCACATTCACAAATCTGGCTGCGTCAAGCGGGGGAGGCATGGAAGAGAGGACCGCTATCGCATACAACAAAATGCCTATCATAATCATGAAGAAGGGTGAATATACGAGCAGAATGACTACTGGAGCCAGACGAGTGCTCCTATTCGAGTATTCTGACATAAAAGCACAGTTCAATGAGCTTGTAGATTTCATCAGCGAAGCAAGATCATACAGCCCTGGAATCGGGACCTGTTCGGAGCATGGAAACACCTTGGTAGGATTCCGCGAAGGTGATCATCTTTGCTTACCTGCACATATGGAGAGGAAATTCCCATCTGTGAAGTATGATTTTTCACAATACCAGAAATGAATAGCAGAGTTTGAATGCTTTTTTCTTAGATTTTCCTATATGGCATTCAGCTTCAGCTATAAAATTTTTCCGAAACATTCAGAAAAATTCCAAGAGAATGAAAAAACAAAAGGGGGACGGAAAGCTTAATCCATATTGGGCAATGTACGACAAAGAGAAAATTATGGAACAGATGAACCAAACCCACGAGGAAAAATGATCAATGAAACTGACATAGCAATCATACAGATGCTACGACAGAACTCAAGAGAATCCCTGGCAAAGATGGGAAAAAAGATAGGAATACCCATGTCAACAACATATGATAAGCTCAAGAAACTCGAAGAGAACGCGATCCTGAGGCATTCCACAATCGTGGACTTCCGGCAATTAGGGTTCTCCCACAGGATACATCTCAGCCTGAAGTTTGAAAACAATACCAAACACAGCTTCAGGCTATTTGCCTGCTCAAATCCAAATGTGAACAACATACTGGAATGCGTAGGCGAATATGATTTCATAATGGACTGTCTATTCAGGGACCTGAAAGAGATGCACGCCTTCATAGAAGACATCAAATCAGGCTTCAATCCCACAAACATGAAAAGACTGGACATCGTGGGGGACATAAAACAAGAGGGGCTGAAGTTTTGGAATGATTGAGCGACCTTGATGGTCAACAGGAAAGAAAAATGCAAAAGAAGAATATCGCAAGGGCTGAGAATTTTGGTTACACCTTGCTAGATAGAAGAAGCCTGATGCACAGATTTATCCACAAGGAAGAACCAGACCCGAATGGATATGAGGTATGGTCAGCGGATCTCTCCAATGCACCCAAGGATCTCCTATTCTCTCCAGTAAGGATGTATTTTGAAGTCACAAATATTTGCAACCTCAGATGCAAGACATGCTTCAACAATTCTGGACAGAAAAGACCTGATGAGATGAACACTGAGCAGGTCTTGAGAACCCTTGATGGATTCAGGCGCAACAATGTGATGGACATAAGATTCACAGGTGGTGAAGTAACCTGCAGGCCGGATTGGTTCGAGATACTTAGGCATGCAAAGGACCTTGGATTCGCTGTATCAATAAACACCAATGGGGTCTACAGAAATGATGAAACACCCGAGAATCTGGCATCCTTGGAACTGGAGCAGATCACATTAAGCGTCGACGGAGACCGACAAAGCCATGATATGATAAGAGGAGATGGGAATTATGAACGGACAGTATCATCCATGCAGAGACTCCATGATCTGGGCGCCCATCTCAGAATAAACACAATCCTGACAAGATCATCTGCAGAAAGTATACCACATATATTGGATCTGGCCTCGAGATATGCAGAAGAGATCAACTTTTTCTATATGCGATTGATGGGAAGAGCGCTCAATCTATCCGACCAGATAGTGCCTTATGAGGACCTATGCAGAATCGATGAAAAAATTGATGGATTAAGATCAAGATATCCAGGGCTTAATATACTGCATGGATCAAAAGTCATGGCAAGGACATCTGTGAATGCAGACCTATCAAAGAAATTCGGACTTACAATTGGAGGACCGGAGGGTTTTACACGATTCAACATATTGCCGGATGGATCCCTGTGGCCAGGAGGATACACACCACATATCAGACCAGAATTCATGCTTGGCAATATAATATCAGAAGGGTACGATCTCCTTAATATATGGAGACACTCTGAGAAACTGGCATCATATAGGAAAATTAGCCTGGAACTGCAGAAAACCTGTTCAGAATGTGATCAGAGAGCAACAAGATGCAACGGAGCAAGCATGGAGATGACATTCTTCAAGGAAAAAAACCCTCATATCGGGAATCCATACTGTGCAAAATGAGATACATCTCAAGACATGAAAGATTTGGAAGGACAGTATTCAATCCTGCAGACTTCACCCATGCTTATACCAGCGAAGAGCAGCATAGTGATCTCAAAGTCAAACATCAGGTCGAAGAGAAAAACAATCCTGTAACCGGCACTGAAGGAATACTTGAAGCCCCCATAAGAGTCTATTATGATATCACAATGGCATGCAACCTAAGATGCAAAACATGCCTAAACAGCTCAGGAGAACCAGATAAAGATGAGCTTGACACTGAACAAAGCCTGAGAACAATAGATGGCCTAACTTCAGCAGGAGTATTTGAAGTCAGGTTGAGCGGCGGAGAGCCAACTTTCAGAGATGACTGGGGCCTTATTCTGAATCATGCAAAGGAAAGAGGGCTTATAATATCATTGAATACAAATGGCGTCTTCTCAGACAGAACACTGAAAAAACTGATAGAATTAAAACCAGATGAAACAACAGTCAGCCTTGATGGAGCAAGAGATCTTCATGATAGGATCCGTGGACCTGGAAAATATGATAGGTCCTGCGCTGCAATACAAGCCATGAACGAAGCAGGACTCAGGGTCACAATAAACTCAGTGATGACTGCCAGCACTTCAATGGCAGATATTGAGGAACTCACTGCAGTAGCCGATAGGTACTGTCAGGATATCAGTTTCTTTCATGCCAGACCATTAGGTAGAGCACAGAACATCCCTGAGGAGATATTGCAATACAAGAATCTTGATGACAAGATGGCATGGGCTGAATCGATAAGATCAAAGTATCCGCATCTCATAATACGTACCAGAAGCTCAAGCATAAAGAAGAGCGGGATATCCCCATCTATAGGATTAGGATTGGTAAGAGGAGGGAGTGATGGCTTCACACGACTGAACATAATGTCCAATGGGGACATCTATGCAGGCGGATGTGTAAGATATGTCAACGAAAATGTCAGGGAAGAACAGAAACTCGGGAACATAGTGGATGAATCATTCTGCATCAAGAGAGTATGGCATCATAGTGCTAGGCTCTGGGCCATAAGAGAAACGAGCAGAAGACTGCAAGAGCAATGTGATCAGTGCCCTGAATATCAAGGAAAATGCCACGGCTTCACGCCAGAGATGTACCAGTATGGCCTGGCCAATTCTGGTGATCCTTTCTGCATAATGAGGACAAAATGAGATCCGTGCTTTTCCACTGCAGGAGATATGCAACAAGAATTACACGACTCGCGAATAGACCATCCGACATCAATCCTGAAACAGTCAGAGAACATAAACAACAGATAGACAATTGCATCGTGGCCATGATCTCTATAGAGATGAGAGACAAAAATGAATACGTTGAGAAGATGGCAACAGAAATCTCCCATATGGCAAAAGAAACCAAGAATAATAGGGTAGTCATACTCCCTTTTGCACACTTATCCAATCGGTTAGCTGAACCAAAAAAAGGACTTGATTACCTTAAGAAGCTAGAAGAATCACTTTCAAAAGATCACGATGTCTCAAGAGCTCATTTCGGCTCCCATAAAGAACTGATGCTGGACCTCTATGGCCACCCTGGAAATGCAAGGTACAGGGAGTTCTGACAAGGTGAAAATGATGTATTATGCAGAAGAGTTCAGGCAACTGATGTCAGGCATATATCGGCAAGAGGAACTTCAAAAGATAAAAGACGCCAGCATCTCAATATCTGGTGTGGGTGGATCAGCCGGCAGCTACCTCCTGGATATACTTGTTAGGAAAGGCTTCGAGACATTCAACCTTGCAGAACCTGACATCTATGATCTTAGGAACCTTTCAAGACAGCTTTTCGCAAATACACAAACAATTGGAAGACCAAAACTGGACATCGCCGTTGAACACGCACTAAGAATAAACCCACAGTTGACAATAAACTGTTATGCGAGCGTAGATGCTGAGAATGCAGAAGATTTCACTAGAAGTTGCACAGTCATGGCGTATCAGGCAGAAGGATTCTCGGCCTGGGCACTGACCAGATACATGTGCTCAAGATATAAGATACCATTCGTCAATGTATCAAGAAAAAGGAAAGGAAACCTCCGTAGCGTCATCGCAACAACAGTGTTTGATTATCGAGATGGAGAACCATTCACGGCGGATGAGCTAGAGTTCGACTCATTCGGAATCCAAGGAGACCTTGCCAGAATTGTCAAAGAGATGTTCATACAAGGAAGAATCAGGCAGGATTTATTGGACGAGTGTGACAGAGTACATAATGAATTCAAGAAAAAAAGGAGATTCACAAACCTTGGAGATCTTTACCCTGAGGTTGGTCCAATTACCGACCGATACCCTGATGATTATTTCAAGAGGTACTCTGACCCTGAAATATGCCTAATAGCGGGTGCCCTTGCAGCACGCACCATAACCGATCTTGTTGTCAATAGAATCACAGAAGTCAGGGAACTGGACATATTCTCCAGAAAGTCCGCAGGACAGAAGCAATAAATATTAAAACAAAAAAGGATATATCTCACTCATGACTCAACAGATACAAGGCATTGCATATAGAAAGATAGGGGATAAACACCAATTCCTTCTCTTGAAAAGGATTCCTGAAAAAGGTGGTTTCTGGCAACCAATAAGCGGGAAAGTGGAACATAATGAAGGTCTGCAAGAAGCCCTCTTCAGGGAATTGATGGAAGAAGCTAACATACACAAAATGGATATTCTAAGATTGGTACCTGATGTCCACAAATACAAGATATCCAGGCATTACCTAACAGATGAACCAATAGAGCCAATCACTGAGACAGTATTTGGTGTTGAGATAAAACCTGAGACAAAGATATCCATCCATGGTAACACTTCAAAAGAACATAGTCGATTCATCTGGGCTGAATTTGAAGATGCTGTCAAGATGCTGAAATGGGAAGACAACATCAAAGCCATACATTTATTACTTAAGAAGATAAAGAATTAAATCTCAACAAATATCCTGTGCTTCTCAGTGCCGTCAATCTCCTTGAGAATCCTCTTGATGATGGCCTTCTGCGGATCAGGCATGAGCTTGACACGCTTCTTCAGGTCGTCAAAAGACTCGAAAGGCTTCTCCTTGCGCTGCTCGATTATCTCCCACATGTGCTTCTTGCCGAGACCCGGCAACAGCTCAAGCTGATGCATCCTCGTGGTCAGAGGCCTTGCATTGTTGAAGAAATCCACGAACATCTTCTCATTCTTGGTGACGATATCCTTGACCACAAAATCAAGCTCTGTCTTCCCTGTTCCGGTGAGGCGCGACATCGGCAGGCGCCCCATTATGTGATGGATCTGCTCCCTCTTGCCCTCTCCGATATAGACCTCCTCAAGAGGCTGGAGAAAAACATCCTTCTTGGGGACAAGCTCCAGAAGAGTGAAATGCTCTTTCCCGAGAGCCTGCGCAATAGCTGATTTCTTGTAGGTCGGCCTGTCATCAAAAGGATACCCATTAGGCAGGAAATCTAGAATTATCGCTTTTTCTTCCTTGATGCCCATGATCCCCCACCCTCTTTATTCAGACTCCGCTTGGTCAGGCTGCTCAGACTCTTCAGCCTGCACTTCATCCTTCTTCTCCTTCAGGCGCGTCCTGTAATCATCCATGAACTTCTTCGTGACATCGACAATCTTCTTGATATTATCATTCGTGACAGAAATAGGATAACCCTGAAGGATGGACTTGAGCTCGTCAACCGAGGTCGGCATCATGTCAATTATCTTCTTGATATGGAGCTCCTTCAGCCTCGGGATATTCAGGTCCTCGATGGCCTTAGAGATATCCTTCGCCTCCTTCTGCTTCAGAATCAGGAAAGTGTTGACATATTCCTCCACTTTCTGGGCCCTGGCATTCAGTTCAGTGTCCCTCTTCTTGATTGCCTTGATCTCTGACCTGACATCATTAAGGCTGAGCGGCGCCTCATTGATGATAGTTATTTTGGGCATTTTTTCACCTCAGGACAATGTCTCTTAAGATGCACAGGGTGCACAATCGTCTTCTTGAGCTTTGAACCCTGCCTATAAGAGACAATGTAACAGTCCCCTCTCATGCCTACTATCTTGCCGCTCTTGCCATGCAATTTCAGACTATAAATCCCTTTGTGAACAGACGGCTCTGCCTTGAAAACAACGAGCTCATCCTCCTTGAACGACTGATAGTAATTCCTGATACTCATCTTGCCCTTCCTGGATGAAGGCTTCATGAGCTTGTGCCTTGTCTTCCTTCTTGATCCACCGATTCTCTTGACCATTATCCCACTCCTTATATTTATAATTATCAAAATCTTACTGAATCAGCTGAAAACCCATGTTATTTAAAAAGATTTTGCTTAATAACCAGAATATGCAATAAAGGCTCAGACTGCGAAAAAAAGAGGTATTAAGTATTGAGCAGTCAAGAAACCCAACGAAAGATTTATATATATGTAATTCAAAGGTTTTCCTGAGCTCTCTAAGGGGGAGATTACACTCGCTGATAAAAAGGAGGGGTTCTTGATGCGATCAATGATAATGAAGATCAAAAAGAGTTTCGGGGGAAAAAGGTTTGACCCTGATGATGCAGAAGAAAGCTATGTTGAACTGACAACTGACAGTGAATTAGGCGCAAAATCCAAAATCGTGGTGAGACCATTTGTTCTTGATGATTTCGCTTCACTGAAGCCAATACTCGATGTCCTGAGAGAAGGCTACACAATCGCCCTCATAAACATCAAACCGCTCAAGGACAAGGATCTTGTTGAACTGAAAAGAGCCATAAGCAAGCTCAAGAAGACAACAGATGCAATCGAAGGGGACATCGCAGGATTCGGAGATGATTGGATAGCAGTCGTGCCAAGCTTCGCGACAATCTTCAGGGAGAAGCCTTCCACAAAAGAGAAGGAAGCGCCTGAGGAGCTGGGAGAATTCGACTGAACTGATTAATCTTATTTCAATTATTCAATTTTGTTTTCACTGCTTTTTCTGATATTATTGCACTGTTACCGGAGGGATCCTCAAGGATTATCTTCAGCTTCTCCCTGCCCCACATCACATCCATCAGCTTCTTGACGAGATTCTTCGCTTTCCTGCGCTCCTCATCATCCTCTGCGTTATCCCTCAGGCTCTCGGTCTGGACCTTTATCCTGTTTAGGATGCCCTCGATGTTCGTGACATATCCATTGGAGGCTGTGCCGGGAGTGATGGTGGCTACATGAGGTATCTTGATGGTAGCCTGCGAAGACTTGACGACACGGATCTTCATGTCCTCCTCACAATCCACTTCAATTGTGAATCTCACAGGCTCGTTCTGCTCAGCAGACTCTACATCAGCCATGTGATAATTGCACGAAGAGCAGCTCATGGAAAATATGTAGACCTTGCCGAAATAGGGTATCTCGCGCTCTGCCTCAGTCAATGTGAGGGTGTCCTTGTTGCACATAGAACATTTCTGGTTTTCCAGGACGCTGATTTCATCTGCCATGCATCAAGAAATAAAAAACTGGTTTAAATAACTTTTGATTCAAGCAAAACAAATAAAAAAGATAGCAGATTGATGAAACAAGATGGAAGCACTTGAGAAGAAAATCAAAAAAGAAGAGGCCAAATCAGAAAACCTCGCTGACCCGAAGCAGACAGAGATACAGCAGGAGATCATGAATGTCAAAGAAGAGATCGGGACCAATGAGAAGACACCTGAACCCCAACAGGCAATGACAAAGAAGTACCTGGATAATCCGCAAGAGCCAGAATACAAGGAGACCCTGAACACAGGAGACGCACTTCCTGAAGTCCATTACCCTGAAGGGAATGAATCAGCATACAGACAGATAATGAGCTTCCTTGACCCAAGAAGAAGACTAAAAGATATCACACAGGCATTCAAGAAAGAGGACCATCTTGCTGCCTATGAAGAGAAGATAGACAAGAAAGTCAAGGAAAGCGAAGATAAGGAATACAAAAAGATAAAGAAAGGATCAGAGTCCTGAATCCTTTCTCAAAGCAGCAGCCTTGTCTGTCTTCTCCCAGGTGAAATCAGGATCAGACCTGCCGAAATGACCATAAGCTGCAGTCTTCCTGTAGATAGGGCGCTTAAGCTTCAGATGGGCAATCATATCTGCCGGCTTGAGCGGGAAGTGCTTGCGTATCAGCTTCTCGATCTGCATCTCTGGGATCTTATTGGTCCCATAGCAGAGCACATTGACTGATGTAGGCTCAGCGATGCCGATGCAATAAGAGAGCTGGACCTCTGCCTCATCAGCGATGCCTGCAGCGACAATGTTCTTCGCTATGTATCTTGCCATGTAAGCGCCTGACCTGTCTACCTTGCTGGGATCCTTGCCGGAGAAACAGCCCCCTCCATGCGTGCCGACTCCACCATAAGTGTCCACGATTATCTTCCTGCCTGTAAGACCAGTATCGCCATGCGGGCCGCCGATGACAAACTTACCGGTGCCATTGATGAATATCTTTGTCTTACTGTCAAGATATCTGCCGCAGACCTTCTTTATGACCTTGTCATAAACCTCTTTCCTCAATCTGCTTACAGACACATCAGGATGATGCTGGGCTGCGATCACAACTGCATCGACCCTGACAGGGACATTATCATGATACTCCACAGTGACCTGAGACTTGCCATCAGGCCTGAGATAAGGCAATATCCTCTTCTTCCTGACCTCAGCAAGCCTCCTGGTGAGGCCATGAGCCAATGCAATAGGAAGAGGCATGAGACTCTTGGTCTCCTTGCAGGCAAATCCGAACATCATGCCCTGATCGCCGGCACCCTGCTCCTTCTTCTTCTTTGCATCAACGCCCTGGGCAATGTCAGAGCTCTGCTCATGTATAGCAGAAAGGACTCCCGCGTTCTCAGCACCGATGCCGAAAGCAGGATCAGTATATCCTATCTCTCTCAAAGTCTTTCTTACAACAGTCTGGACATCGACATAGCCCTTGGTCCTGACTTCACCGCCGACAACAACAAGCCCTGTGGTGGTGAAACACTCGACAGCAACCCTTGAATCAGGATCCTGCCTGAAAAGCTCGTCAAGGACAGCATCTGATATCTGGTCAGCCACCTTATCAGGGTGACCCTCGGTCACACTCTCAGATGTAAAGAAATGAATTCGTTTTACCATATTTCGCGGCCTCCATTGCTTTTTCATATTGAAGAAACTTCCTTTTTAAATAAATATCTGGTTTTGAGTATATATACTCTGCTAATTTCATGCCTTTTGAACAAGAATATTCTTTTCTGAGATCAATATCAAATTTATCCATATCATGTCAAGATAAACTACACAATAAAAAACCACGTTCGGGGAATCAGGAAATGTTCCGGACCTTTCCAAAATCATAGACCTTGTCCTCAACAACGAAGACCCTGAAATCACCAAGACGCTGACTGAGGAAAGGACTCAACAGCTTCTCCTTCAGGATGTCAGTGCCCTCAACAAAAAGATTCATTGATGGCAGAACGATCAAATTCTTTCTCCTGAATTTTCCCAGAAGAAAGCACTTGAACTTCTCCTGCCTGGCGCCATCCTCCAGTGTTATTGCAGGATGCTCGTGGCCGATGATAATAATCTCGGCTTTCTTGAAATCTGAATCTTCTGGAATCTTGTGGCCGTGGCAGATGTAGATGTCTTCAATCATCATGTAATCCTTGACATCGACATCGCGCTTCTTCGCTATCGGACCAAGGATCTTATCATGATTGCCTCTTATGAGGATGAGCTTTGATGACTTTGTGATGAGGTCGATTATCTTCAGCGTATCACGCCATTCCTGGTCAGAGATCTCACCGAACTCATGCTTGATATCGCCGTTGATGACCACAGTCTTTGGATCAGCCTGCTTCATGATCTTCTGCAACCTGTCAAGAAGCTGATTGAATGAGAATCTAGGAACAAGGATACCCTGCTTGTTCAGGGCCTCTTCATATCCTATGTGCAGATCCCCGATAATCAAAGTCTTGCGGCTCTTGACAAGAAGGCCGAGGTCGATGAGCTCCAAACCAGGTTGTATCTCCATATAAAGGCCTAATCCTTGATCATTTAAAAATATTTCAGGGTGTTCGCCAAATCATGTGCCAAGCCTGTCCGGGTGCTTGAAAAATCCAAAGGAGAAGGCCAAATCCGCCTTGCGGATTTGGATCTGACAGGATTTGATCTTTGGATTTTTCCCTGAATCAGACATAGCAGGGCAATGGAGCATCAGGACAAGTACAAATTCCTATCAGTTAAATATTTAAATAGGTCAAAATTTCGAGGCAGCATGAAAGGGATAATCAACAATTTCAGGATGCATAGGCACACGCAGTACAAGAACCACATGATAATAGTGGTCAAAAATGTCGATAATAGGGAAAAGGCGACCAAATTAGTCGGCAAATCAGTAACATGGAAGAGTCCTGCTGGCAAAGAGATAAAAGGAGAGATAAAATCAGCACATGGCAACAAAGGAGCTCTTAGAGCCATTTTTGAAAAAGGCATGCCTGGTCAAAGTGTACATAAAGAAGTAGAGATAAAATAAAAATTAAAGAGATTCTGATTTTTCTGTACCAATAAGACGCTGAACCATTTCTTCAATCCACTTGTTGATTACCTCTTCTCTATGTTCATTACTCAATTCAAGATCAGCGAGTTCACTTTTGTTTAATCCAAGTTTTGCCATTAGCATATTATCAGCGTGAATCCTCAACATTACTTGCTTTAAAGAAACAATCTGCACAGATATTATTCTAATTGTATTATATAAATTATGCATCACTGCTTCCACTAGTTCATCCTCGTGTTTCATACTTTTCTTAATTTTATTCAATTTACCTTTTCTAATCAGAACAGGAAGACTATGTTCTTCTTCAGCGGCATCATGAACTTCCTTGTACACTTGTTTAATATTTGAGATAGCTTCATATCGAGTGACAATTGCGGGTTCAACATGGTTTTTAACAGCATCAATTAAAGCACCGGCATGACCCCATGATTTCATTATTCCCATCATATCACCTTTTGATCATTAATGAAATATCAAATAAGCATATTTTATAAAAAAGTTTATGGCAACCCAATAGGGATGATTCCCTTAGCCATCAGATAAATCAGAACAGCGCCGATGATGAAACCAAACACCAGACCTTTCATAAGATCAGCCGGACTTGTGATGAAACCCTTATCCATAATATCACCTTTTTTTGTTGATAATGATTATAACTGATTTATAAGAGCTGAGTATATAAATTTAACTATATCCGGACTATTTCTTTGCCGGAATGAACCCTCTTCTCTCAAGCAAAAGCTTGGAGTGGCTCTTGAGATTGTTCCGGATGTTCTCGACTGAAGCTGAAAAGGCCTTGTTGAGATCAGATATCCTCTGGACCTGGGCAAGCTTCTGCTGATATTCCAGCACAGCCTTCTGGACATTCTTCGGATTGGCAGGCATCGCTGGCTTATATCCGGAGATGATCTTGTTGTTGAGACTGATGAGGGTGCTGTATCTGCTTGCTAGACCAGAATATAATGCAGCTGCGCCGCTCATCACAGAAGGGAAAACTGCTTCGAGATTCTTCATTATCACGACAGAATCCTTCTGAGAATTCAGGAAATCAGCAAGGTCCTTATCTGAAACATTTGATTTGCCGGCAATAGAGTCTAGCTTTTGTATCTGGCTCTCAAGCTGGAAAAGACTGCCCCTTGCTTTTGTGACATCAATCTGGAGGGCGCGCAAGGTATCATGGGATGTTGTCATCTTCGCCCTGCTCTTAAACTTTATCGCAGTTATCTTCCTGAAAATATCGAAAAAACCCATGCTTGCATTCACCTCTTGGATGTTTTCAGACAAAATCCCTTTATAAAATTTTCCAATATAGAAAAGTATATAAATAATATTGATATTTTTAAAGCCCATAGGCGCTTATGGTGAATATATGAAAAAAGGGATGGTGCTGACACTTACAACTGTACTCACATTCTTGACTATCCCAAGTGTAAATGCCCAAACCGGCAACAATATCCTTGAACCGATATACAAGGTGTTCGGATTCGTGTTCGATCTCATAAGAGATAATAATATTTCAGGAGAAAAAGAGGTATTCTACGCAAAATTCATGCTGTGGATCATATTGTTCTCCATACTTCTCTATGCATCAAAATTTGTCTTTCCAAACCAGAAAGGCGTGGGAGGCACAATAGCAGCAGTGATATCAATCATAGCATTGATACCATTGAAAGGGGATCTGCTAACAAGCATATTCGAAGTGTATGGTGTTGTTGCAGCATTCCTTTTCTTCATGATACCCATAGTCGGGCTGATGTTCATCAATCATAAACTGTTCCATGACAACACACCAACACATGCAATCGGAAGATTCCTTGTATACATGCTCGTGCTCTTCACATTCCTGAGAATGAAAGGGGCATTCGACAACCAGACAGGATGGTTCTCACAATCAATGGCATCCATGACAGACTACATGAATCTCTTTGTGGGAGTGATGGTGCTTCTCCTGATATGGAGCTTCATACAGATATTCAGCGCATTCAGCGGAGGAGGCTCGACAACATTCTCTGGAGGAAGCGGAGGAGGAGGTTTCTTCAGCGGAGCAAATGAAGTGCTGAATCCATGGAATGCAGACAGGAGAGCAAGAAGACATGAGCTGAAGGACCTGAGACATCGGGCAAAGCTTGAAGGAAGAGAAAAGAAACTTGAAGATGAAAGAGCAAAACAAGAGGCGATAAACAGCGCAATAAGGAGACTTGACAGCCTCGAAACAAGAGATGTCGATACCATCATCACAGAGCTCGAGACCATTGCCAGACTCGTAGAAAATTTCGGGGGAATGGTAAAGGGAAGAGCAGATTTCCATGATCTTGTCCATAAGATATTCATACAGGACAGGGAGACAAAGAAACTCATCGAAGAGCTGAAGACGTTGCTCGGCAAAGAAGAGTCCCTGAATGACATCGAAAGAAGGATTGAGGAGTTCATAAGAAAGGCAGATGAGAAGGCTCAGGAAAGATTCAAGGAACTGGGAGTAGAAGATACAAAGATAATAAACCTGAGCAATAGACTGAAAGCAAGCCTGCAAGAAGAGCTAAAGGCGACCAAGATAATCGAACAATATGTCAGGGATATGGAGAGGAACGAGAGCTCATTCTCAGAAATGATGAGGATAATCCTCACAGCAATCAAGAAGAACAACACGCCTGCAGCATTATCCAATATCGCAACAGCCAGAAACCTCATGATAGCACAGAAGAACCTGGCCAAAAACACTGCAATTGTCGAAACCAGGATCCAACAGATAATCCAGAACAACAGAACCCTTGAGACAGCAATAGAATACGCGATAAGGAGAGAAGTGGCAAAGGAAAAAAGAGCTGTCGGCGGATAATATTTATAAATAACATATAATTAAGGCAACACAATGAAAAAGCTGGGATGGTTAAGCGGAATCGGACTCCTTCTGATGCCGGCTCTGGCTGCAGCACAGACAAGCGCAGTCCAGAAGATACTTGATGTGCTCAACACACAAGTCGGATTCCTGTTCTACAACTTCAATCTCGGCGACAGGATGTACCTGTTCTACATCAAGTTCTGCCTTTGGATAATAATATTCTCAATCCTGTTCTATGCAGGAGGATTTGTCTTCAGGGATTCAGGCAGAAGGCAGAGGAACAGAGGGATCAGGGTCACATTAGCAATTGTGATTGCGCTGATATCAGCCATTGCAATACCTGATGAGATGGTAAGGCCGATAGTAGAATCATACGGCATAGTCGCGATAGCGCTTCTTGTGGGAATGCCTCTATTCGGAATCGTATATTTCAACCATGTAGTGCTGCCAAGGCAGGGAGGGGCATTCCACGGATTCAGGGCAGCGATATACTATATCCTTGCTTTGCTCATCACAAATATTGTAGAAGGTGTCAGGTCAGCAGAACTGTTCGCATGGGTCGATGATCTTTATTTCTGGGGATCACTGGCAAGGGATATATGCCTGATATTGATGATCTTCTACCTAATAGCTGCAATTGCCAGCGCATTCAGGAGAGATGATGCGCAGCCAGATGCAGCAGGAGGAGAGACTATATGGGACAGGCTGAGAGGAACAGCTCCCAGAAGAGCTGCTGACGGACAGCCTTATCCTGCAGACCTCAGAGGAGAAATAACCAATCTCAGGAATGACATAACAGCAGTGCAGGCCTATCTGAATGGATCATTAGCGCCATCATCAACAGGGCTGATGAACTGGAGGCAGACATTGGCACCAGCGCCGCCTGCTCTGTCCGGAGCACCAGGTGCAGGCATTTATACATTGCCTCCGGGAGCTGCAGGATCATGCTGGACCTTCCCTATGGGAGCATTCAATCCGATGGCAGAACTTGCAGCCTGGCAGGGCCACTGGGCACATCTCCAGACCCTGCTCGCAAATGCAAACAACCTGCTCAGACAGATAGCAACAGACCCTAATGTAGCAAGACTGAACAATGCAGATTCAAGAGCACTGGCCACAGAAGGAGCCAGACTGGCCACAATCGCAGGGCAGATAAGGGTACATAGAAATCAATTCCATCATGACATGAGGATCTAAAATGAGCCAAGGAATAACAATACAGGAGGCAATAAGCCATACAGATGCGAGATTCGACACAGAACTGAAGAGACTGTTCGAAATACTCAAGCATCTCCAGACAGCCCTGCATGAGAAAGGAGTGAGCAGCATCATCCATAAAGCCATGTCAATCACGCTTACCTCAATCAAGGAGATATCACACCTTACAGCGCAAGAAAAACAGGAGATTGCACAGGAAGCAGATGGAGAGAGAAGGCAGAAGGGAGAGCTGACTGATCTCAACACAATCTATAATCTCATCAATGAAGCTGAGAATAACAACAAGCAGGCTATTGAGATTTGGATGGATATGGAAAACATTGAAAAATCTGAACTGAAAAAAATATTTGATATAGAAAAACAGATAAACGCACATTTTAGTGAGGGTATACTTTCTGATCCAACACAATTAGAGAAGAAAATCAAGGAATTCCTTGAAATGTATGGTGAGAAGGGAAAAGCATCCATGAGGCATGATCAGCTGATAAGAATATTAACTGAACTTTCAACAAGAAACAAAAATATTGCGCTACACATTGAAGCACTAAAAGAACATGAAAAAAGACTGGAAGGAGAGGATAAAACGAGGATAAATCAATATTTAGGATTACTAACAAAATTAGAGGACAGATTCAATGAAGCAAACAAACATACAAAGGAATTCAATGCATTAAGCAGGGATTTAAACGGCATCCAAGGCAGGATCCAAGAAATTTTCAAAGAGATGCTGGATAATAAGGATAATTCAAGTATAGTTAATGAAAAAATAAATATACTACGAGAACTCGCAAGAGGAGCAAAAGCATTCATAACAAAAATGATCAAATTTGAAGAAAACCTGGTAAAATATCTTAATGAGAATGAAAAGCTTGTCTTAGAACTCAAGGAGAAGTTTGAGCAGCTTATCCACAGAGGATAGAATTTTCAACAATATTTATATACTAAGTTCTTATTAATGCAGCAAAAGAGGTGCACATCATGGAGATAAACCTTATCAAGAAGCCGAAGAACCCCACCATACTGGAAGGATTTCCCGGCTTCGGACTCATAGGCACAATAACAACTGAATATCTGATAGACCATCTCAAGACAGAGCTCATAGGCACGATCTGGATACCTGAGATGCCTGCACTGGCAGCAATACATGAGAACAAGCTCATACAGCCGATAGGGCTGTTCTACTCAAAAGAACACAACATCGTGATAGTCCATGTCATAACAAGCGCAACAGGCTTTGAATGGAAGCTATGCAAGGCAGTCAGGGATGTGGCAGAGATGCTGCAGGCAAAAGAGATACTGTCACTTGAAGGGGTCGGAAGCGCGATGCCAGTCGAGAACCCGGCAGTGTTCTACTTCACCACAGAGAAGAACAGGGAGAAAGACTTCAAGAAACTGAAGATAAGCCCCCTCGGCGAGGGTATCATAATGGGTGTGACAGCAAGCATCCTCCTGAGAGAGGACAAGCTGCCTGTCAGTGCGCTCTTTGTCGAGGCGCAGAGCAATCTTCCGGATTCCAAAGCAGCAGCGAAGATCATTGAGACCCTCGACAAGCTGTTTGGCCTAGACGTGGATCCGAAGCCGCTGCTCGAGCAGGCAGAGAAATTCGAGGGCAAGATAAAGAACCTCCTTGACCAGGCAAAGTTCGCGACACAGGAACAGAAGAAAAAGATGCTAAGCTATGTAGGATAAGCTTTTTTCTTATAATTTTTAGTGTTATGCTCACTTTCTTGATCTGTATATAAAGGAAAGCCTTATATTGGCTTAAAACCATGCCTGGGTATACCAGAATAGGCTGGCTAGTTGCTCCGGAATCCATATTCTTACAAGCTCAATTTCTCAGGAAAACCTAAACCTTCGAATTCTGTGTCCTGGGGCTTTTTGGCCTTTGGATCCTATACAAAATACCCCATCTCCCACTAGTGCCTAACTAATTAAAATACACTACCCAGATTTAGATGTGACATTTTAATCATGTTATCCTCACTTTACACTGATTTTTGATAGTTTTTTAATTAATTTCAATATTAACAATTATTAATATATATATTCTTTAAAATATATATTATGATTTATTTTTTAATAAGGGGCTATTTTTTTAGTTATAATAAATTGTATATATTTTATAACACTAATATTTATATATTTATCTTATTAGTACTACTTAGTGATTACATTAAAAAAACAAAGCTGGGAGGTGTTTTTGTGAAATTCAAAGAACTCGTTAAAAGGTCTTTTTCAAAGGTTAGAGCCGAAATAGAGACATTCAAAGGTTCCATGAATGAGTGGATCATTTTCCTGGATGGGGGGCAAAGAGACCTCTCGCTTAGGGTCAGAGCAATGGAGAATAAAATAGAAGAATTAGAGCTTCTTTTGAAAGAATCAGGCATTATACAATCAAAATAACTTAATGCTTTTTTTGTTTTCCTTTGATAATCAATAAATCTTCTTTTTGCTCAACTTCAATTGATTCAAGGTCATTTATCACTATATCTGACCCAAATGGCCAATATTCAACACAAAGACCGCATAACTCAACTTTTTGTATATTATCATACTCAAGCATCTCAAAAGGTACTTTATCTGTCAAATGCGGGTCATTAATCTCGAATAAATGGATAAAAACTGGATAGTGATCTTCTACACGCTTTTTACGCCCAATAACAATGCTTTTTGTCTTGTAGTTCATTTTTAATCCCCTGCAAAATGGCCTTAATCTTTGCTTTACCAAGGCAATTAACCCACAATCGGTTAATATCTGACCCAATATTTAAATTTTCTCTATATAAGACATATCCACTGAGATCTAAAAGCTTTAATCATGATTTATCTTAGTTTGATATAATATTTTAATTAATAATTATAAATTATTATCTTTTTTTGACAGATTGCAGATTCCAGGAAACAGGCAAAAAAACAGGGGATTTTGATCTGGCCATATCTATTCGGGATAATATCTTAACCAGGCTGTAAAACCCCTGAATAGTGCGACTTTGGGCATATTTCTGCTCAGGAAGCCCCCTTCCTGAAGCAAGAGGGCTTGAAGTTATCTGTCGGAATGATGTATTAAAGGTATGGGAAAAGGTATATCAGACAGAGAAGATTCCTTAATTTAGGTGTCTAGAGGCAGTTCTTAATATCGGGATAATACCGAATATTCTAAAAAGTCAGAAAATCCGAGTTTAATCTGATTTTAATCAGGATTTTTGGACTATTAGGACCTGTTAAAGCAGGTTTAATGCGAGATTTGAATGTATAGTGTAATTTTGATAATATATTATTATCAAAAACTAAATTTTTTTATCTAATAACTAATATTATTTTATCGATTAAATTCGGGATAATCCAAACATTTAAATAAAACTAAATCCTGAAGATCCATGAGGTGATCAAAATCTCAAAGATTGTACTGACAAATTCGAGCCCTGGGCTCAATGCAAATTCAGAGGAACTGGCAAAGATAATCATTGACCGGATAGGCCTAATGCCGCGAAAGAAAGGCTCCACAGACAAGATGCACAATGTGCTGATAGAGCTGTATGAGCGGAGCAAGGACGCATACAGGGAGAAGAAACCAGAATCTGCCGTCGTCACAGTGGAAAACATGGCACTCCTGGCAGGCATCACAAGGCAGACAATGTATGAATACCTGAACAGATGGATAGATCTCAACCTGATATCAAAGACAAGCTATATCAAAGACGGCAAGGTGATAATAGGCTATAAGCTGAATGGCAACACATTGGAGAATGCCTTTGAAAAAGTCAGGCAGAGAGTTGCTGACAACCTTGACCAGACAGCTGAGTACATAGGGGAAGTTCAGAAATTGCTGAAAAATGAAAAGATAAGTGAGTCTCAAAAGGCAAAACTTTCTGGAAATGATTAATTATTATTATCATTTTTTATAGTTTATATTAAACATTTTTTAGTTTGATGAATTTGTCGAAATTATATAGAATATATTAATATATAATGTTTTACTATTACAATCCCGAATTAATTCTTTATTATTCCGAATAATAAAGGAGAGGAAAAGAAGAGTTATATATAGATTTTCAATATTGAAAATAAAAAAAGTGAGAGTTAAACCATAAAAAGGGGAATATGGGATTAAGACAATTATTAATTTCCATATTGAAATATATTAAGGTGATTGCGGGCTTTAGTGATTATAAATTTCTATATTGAAAAAAATTAAAACAATATAAGAGTTAGGCATTAGGGACTGAGTGGCATTTTGATTAATGGGAGGATAGGGTCAGGTGATGAAAGAGATGAAATCCTGCCAGATCCCTATCAGGGCAGAAGAAGGCATTAAACAGGCAGAAATACCCTAATGACAAATGTTTGTATAGGCTGTTTTTTAAATGAAATGAGAAAAGTGAGGAAAAAGTGAGGATAAACCCTATAAATCCGGCAGATTGGCAAAATGCTGAGCCTTGAATATGGCCAAGAGCATCTCCTGGACATCATCCTTCTTGAACCTCCTTGTATCAAGCTGACTGACCAGGATATGGTCTGTGCCTGAATAATCAACACTGGCAATTGGAATAAAATCAACCCGTCCTGGAACAAACCATTTCGCCTCGACATACTTGACCTGAGGATCCTTAGGATCAGGCATGATACGATACTGCCCGATAGACTCAATCTCACGAATGACCAATTCTATTGATTCACGTTCTATGTAGAGCCTTGCCATAACAAGAGTATAGGCATTCAGTATAAATAATTTTTCTCGTCGTCACTAATCCAGACAAAGATGGCCGGACCGAAGAGACAAGCTAGACAGCGTTCAGGGAAACAGACTCCATCCTGACAATGCTGTGCTTGGCATGCCTGGCTGCAAAAGCATCATCGAGCTCATAGAACAGAGTATTGTCGACTTCATTGGTCCTGACAATAATCCCCTTCTCCATTATGGACCTGAGTATCTGCCTCACCTTCAGCTCAGTGAGGTTAGCCCTGCGGGCGATATCCTGCAGACTCAGCGGAGAACCGATGCTGAAGGTATAGAGCACAAGGAACACCTTCGCCTCCACCTCATCAAGAAAAATCTCCTCCTTAGCCTTCGGAAGGCTGTGGATCATGAGCTGGAGCTCATCCATCCTCTCCTCAAGCTTAGCGAGGCGAGCATCAAAATCAGAGAAAACAACTGAATTCTCCTGGATCTCCCGTGTATTCTCATTGATGGCTTCCCTGTGGTCATCCATCTCCTCTCGGATCGCATGGAAAGACCTCTTCAGAACCATATGCAAAGCTTCAAAATCCCCCGGAACATTCGCATCCCTTTTTTCCAAATCAATGACCCCGACGCCGGACAGCTTACCGGGCAAGGATTTATAAATATTTCCAATATGTTATCCTTATCAGCAGTGACTATATGAAAAGATTTTAAGACAATGAAACTGAGCAAATCCGGGCTCGCAATCGAGCTCTCAAAGCTGAAAGCCTTCGAGGATCCCTCAGCCAAGCAAGAGCAATACCCCACAGATTCCGAGATTGCAGCAGAAGTGCTGTGGCAGGCAAAAATGCTCGGAGATGTCGACGACAAAAAAATCTCGGACCTCGGGGCAGGCACAGGCATATTGGGGATAGGGGCACTGCTCCTCGGTGCAGAGGAATGCATATTTGTCGAGAAGGATGCAGATGCAGTCAAGATATGCAAAGAGAACATTGAAGGATATGATATAAATGCTGAAGTGATACAAGGGGATATCAATGATCTCAATGAGAAATGCGATGTCATCATAATGAATCCCCCGTTCGGCACAAAGAAGGAGCATGCAGACAAGAGATTCTTAGAGCAGGCATTCAGGACAGCAGACATAATATATTCATTCCACAAGACCAGCACTGAAAAATTTGTCAAGGCGATCGCAAAAGACCATGGATTCGATGTGACCAACAGATGGGATTTCTCATTCCCCTTGAAAAAAACACATAAGTTCCATAAGCGAAAGATACACAGGATAGAAGTCAGCTGCTTCAGGATGCAGAGGATGCAAGGCAAACATTTATAAATAAACCGAAGTTTTCCGGGTGCTATGGAGATCAAGGTTCTAGAGAACAAGAAGACAAGATTTGTGGCAGAGATTTCAGGAGTCGGCCACACATTCTGCAACGCCCTAGTCTCTGAACTGTGGAATGACAAGGACGTGACAGCAGCAGCCTACAGCATAGACCACCCGTTTGTGGGGGTGCCTAAGCTTGTGCTAGAGACAAAATCCAAGAGCCCGAAAGATGTCCTGAAAGATGCCTCGAAAAGGATCCAAAAGAATTCTGAAAGCTTTGCAAAAACATTCGCAAAGATGAAGTGAAGCAACACTTATTAACAAGTTCTAATCCCACCTCTCAATGATAAGAGAGTATAACATACGGCATATCAGGACATATGAGAATGCTATGAAGCTTATTTCTGGGCAGTCAGACGGCACCATGCTGACCGGTGATGATTACAGGGAAGCCAGGAGAATCATCGAAAGGCAAGCAAAATACCTGGCAGAATTAAAATATCCAATTGATGTCATACTGCATAGCCCTCAAGGAAGAACAACACATACAGTAGAGATCATAAAAGAATTCCTGCCGGATGTTCCAACTGATTCATTAGAGTACATGACTGAATATAATTGGGGGCCTTATGAGGCCCAACCAAAAACCGTCCTCGGAATGCCTACAAGGATATATGCAATAACACAAGATGATCCAAGAACCGAAAACATGAAACACTTCATCGACAGGGTGAATGAGTATCATGAAACACTGTTCGAAAGATACAAAGGCCTCAGCATACTGTCTGTCGGACATGGATTCTGGTTTGCAGTAAGAAGAAATCTTGCTTTAGGACAAGAACCATCTCCAGAGAACACCAGGATCCTCCATAATGGACAGTTCCACATATATGAATGGAAGGATAATGGAGAACTAATGGCCTGCAGATTCGGGAAAATGAAATCAAAGAAGCACTCACTTGCCGAAACGCCTTTGCCTGAGTGAGTATTCTTCCAGGCACTTGATGAAATCCTCTTCCTCAAAATCCGGCCAGAACTTGTCCAGAAAGATATATTCTGAATAGTCAGACTGCCAGAGCAGGAAACCTGAAGTCCTTTTTGCACCACCAGTCCTTATGATGAGGTCAGGAGCATCCTTCATATAAAGGTAATTCTCGAAGATCTTATTGGTTATCTGACCTGGCTTCAGCTTGCTGTCCTTGATATCTTTTGCCAGACTGTTGACAGCATCAATGATCTCGCCCCTGCCACCATAAGCCATTGCAAAATTTATAATAAACTTATCATGATGCTTTGTGAGCTCCATGATATCTCTCATTGCCTTTTCGATGTCATCAGGGAACATGCCAATCCTCCCTATGACCCTTATCCTTATCCGATTCTCAAAGATCCTCTTATCATCCTTCAATCTCTCAAAATTCTCCTTGAAGACCCTCATGAGATACTCAAACTCATCCTTCGGCCTGCCAAAATTCTCCAAGGAAAAAGCCCAGAGTGTGAGCTCCCTGATGCCAGACTCGTGAGCCCAGTCAACAAGAGCCTCAATCTTCTTGGCACCCCACTCATGACCCTTGAATGGATGATTTAGGAGCCTCTTTGCAAAACGCCTGTTGCCATCAAGTATTATAGCTACATGCTTCGGGGTGTTCTTAATCTTCATGGGTTCAGCAAAATGAGAATAATTTATAAAGGTTTTTGGGCATAAGATGAAAAATGAGCAGAATACATGAGGATGATATCAGGAAATTCCACCCAGATCCAGAAGGAATGGAAAGGGAGATAGGACTTATTGAGGAGAAAGAAAAAAGAGGACCTCTCCTAGCAATAATAGCTGTGTTCATCCTCATGCTCTTTGTGCTGATGATAATACCCCATTATTCAGTCAAAATGAATCCAGAGCCGCAGAAAATCCCAAAGCTGGATGAGGTGCTGACCGACAGGAACTTCAGCTTCAACACATATGAATATGAGAATCCCTATGATATGCCCCAATTCGTGGAATCAAAAGACCCGACTGTAAAAGGTGTAGCAGACAGGATTGCGACACAGAGCTGCCCTGAAGGAGGAAGGATATGCCATGCAAAAGCCATGTTCTACTTTGTGCGCGACAATTTCGAATATGTCAATGACCCTGCCAGGTATGAATATGTCAAGACAGCAAAAGAATCATTCCTGAACCATGGCGGGGACTGCGATGACGCATCAGTCCTTCTGGCGACACTTGAAGAGGCTGTCGGCGTGCCGGCACGGTTCATCTTCATACCTGGGCATGTCTATGTACAGATATTCCTGCCAGAAGCGCCTGCCAGATACAAGCAAGAAGGATGGATAAGCCTGGACCCCACCTGCCAAAGCTGCGGGTTCGGAGAAGTGCCGTACAAGAACATAGGTGCAGACAATAGAGTGGTCGGATAAGCCAATAAAGTCTGAAAGGCCTGAATCCTTTGTTTATAACCAATCTGATGCATTCAGTAACATTTAAATAAGACCTGTTTTCCATGAACAGCTTGGCATCCCGTATACTATAGCCACCTTTTGGACTATAGTAGGGTGGAACAATGGAACAGAAAGATATCATAAAGGCCGTGAAACAGGCCAGGGAATCTAAGAAAAGGAATTTCAAACAGGGCTTTGACCTAATCATAAACCTGAAGAACATAGACCTCAAGAAACAGGACAACCAGATAGACCTCTATGTCATGGTCAAGCACCCTCCGAAGAAGAAAAAGATATGCGCACTCATCGGCGCAGAGCTGAAAGATGAGGCTTCAAAAGTCTGCGATCTGGCGATACTGTCAGACAGCTTCCCTGAATATTCTGAAAAGAAGAAAGCAAGGCAGCTTGCGCAGGATCATGATTACTTCATAGCACAGGCGAATGTGATGCCAAAGGTGGCCAACATATTCGGCCGAGTGTTCGGCGTCAGGGGAAAGATGCCCAACCCGAAAGCAGGATGCGTAGTGCCCCCGAAAGCAAACCTCGGCCCGCTCTATGAAAAGCTCCAGAACACGATAAGGGTCACTGCAAAATCAGCTCCCATAGTGCAATGCGGGCTCGGCAATGAGGAGATGAAGGACGAGGACCTCGCAGACAATGTGCACACGATCTACAATGCAGTCCTCCATAAGCTCCCCAACGAGAGGAACAACATAAAATCAGTCTTTGTCAAGTTCACAATGGGAAAACCTGCACCAGTGAAATTTTAGGATGACCAAATGAAAGCGCATGTAGCACAATACAAGAAGGACAATGTGAAGGAATTCACAAAGCTCCTGAAAGACTATCCAATAATCGGGACTGTGAATCTCGAAAACCTTCCGACTGCACAGCTGCAGCAGATGAGAGGGCAGCTGCGAAATGCGATGGTCCTGAAGGTCACGAAAAGAAGGTTCATAAATATCGCGATCGACAATGCAGCAAAGGACAAACCAGGGCTTGAGAAGCTCAAAGAGCATCTTCCCGGGATGCCTGCGCTGTTCTTCACCAAGGAGAACCCTTTCAAGCTCTACAAAATCATACAGAAAAGCAAGTCAAATGCCCCTGCCAAGGCCGGCCAGACAGCGCCAAGAGACATCACAGTCCAGCCAGGCCCGACAAACTTCGCTCCGGGGCCGATCATCTCAGACCTTGCAGGTGTAGGGATCAAGGCGGGTATAGAGAACGGCAAAGTGGCTATAAAAGCAGAATCCACCATAGTCAAGAAAGGCGCCATCATCAATGAGAAGCAGGCAGGCATAATGGCGAAGCTCGGCATAGAGCCGATGGAGATAGGACTCAATGTCGTCGCTGTATACGAGAACGGGATCATATTCACATCTGACATCATGGGAGTCGATGAGACAGAATACATCAACAAGATATCACAGGCTGCAAGCTGGGCATTCAACCTCGCAGTCGAAGCAGGCATCATGACAAAAGAGACAACAGAGCATCTCATAGTCAAGGCCTTCACAGAGGCCAAGGCACTGGCAATAAGCCAGAACATCTATGGAAAAGATGTGATCGACCAGATAGTTGCAAAAGCGAACAACCAAATGTTGGCGCTGAAGACACAATTGAACTTATAATTCAGGAGGGATTAAGATGGAATACGTATATGCTGCAATGTTGTTGCACAAAGCCGGCCAGAAGATAGATGAAGCCAATGTCAAGAAAGTGCTAGAAGCTGCAGGAGCAAAGGCTGATGAAGCCAAGACAAAAGCTCTCGTCGCTGCCCTAGACGGCGTAAATATCGACGAGGCCATCAAGAAGGCAGCAGTAGTCGCTGCACCAGCCGCAGCACCGGCCGCAGGAGGAGCTGCACCGGCAGAGAAGAAGGAAGAGAAGCCCAAGGAAGAGAAGAAATCGGCTGAAGAAGCTGCAGCAGGACTGGGCGCCCTGTTCGGATAATATTTTCCCTTTTCATTTTTGAGGGATCAATGCTAAATGTGGTAATCAATGATAAGCGATGAAGAGAAGCAGGAAATATACGGGAAACTAAAGGATTTCCGCAGCGAGATTTCTAGACTGAAGAATGAGCTGAACCAGGTCAATGACGAGAAAGAAGCATGGTTCGCCAAGAAGCAGGAATACGGCAAGCAGATCAAGACACTCATCTCTGACATAACAGCCTCAAGGAAGAAAAGAGACGAGCTCACCAGAAACGTCAAGGAGCTCAAGAAAGAGAGAGGCCAAGTGGCAGAGGGCATAAAGAAGAGCATAGAAGAAGTCAAGAAAGTGAATGCCGAGAAGGACAAGGCGGCACAGGACCAGCAGGCCAGGGTCAATCCGAAGAGGCTGATGGAAGACATAGAGAAGCTCGAGATGCAGATCGAAACAAATGTCATGAGCTTTGACAAGGAGAAGAAGCTCATGAAAGAGATAAAATCCATGAAGAAGCAGCTCGGCGAAGCGAAAGGCGCCTCCAACATATGGCAGAAGTCAAGGGACCTGTCCAAGACGATAAACGAGATGAAGAAGAAAGCGGATGCTGTGCATAACCAGATACAGACCATGGCAAAGCAATCACAGGTGCTCCATGAGGAGCTCATAACAAAGTCAAAGGAAGTGGATGAGCTCAAGAAGAAAGAGGAAGAAGCATACAAGAAATTCTCAGAACTCAAAGAAAAGTTCAATTCTGTCAATGAGCAGCTCAAGAAGAAGCTCGAAGAAGCAGGCATGGCGCATGAAAAGGTCAAGGAAGCCAAAGAGGACAGCTTCAAGGAGAAGAAGAAAAGAGAGACAGCGACATTGAAAGACAAACAGGACGCGATAAATGAGAAGATAGCCCGCGGAGAGAAATTGACTACAGAAGACCTTCTAGTGCTGCAGTCGTTCGATGATGAAGGCAATTAATTCTAAGAATTCATCAAGTCATAGATGAAACCAAGATAATAACAGAAGCCCATGAGCACTGAGGATATCAGGGCCCAGACAACAATCATGTTGAGCTGCTGCAGAATAAGCGCATTCTTGAAGTTGGGCATGAAGAACAATGCTCCAACGCAGATGACAAAGCCGATGAATCCTGCAAGTGATTTCCCTGTGTGATACATGATAATGATTTTTTGAGATATTATTTAAATAGTTTTTTATTTTCAATATGGAATAATTAAATTTCTTTATCAATGAGTGATAAATTATTAATATGAGTGGGTTGCCAGCTGCCTGGTGAGGGCGAGGGTGATCCACTATGAATGAAGAACCAAATAAGATGCAAAGACCAGAAACACCGATCAAAACACAAGAGCAATATTTTCGTTCTAACATTGTTGAATGGTGCAAAGATGGAACAGTTGTCCACCTCATAGATGGAAGATACTGCATGAGCCACATGGGAGAGTACATGAAGAGGGATTATTATTTGTAATCTTTTCCGGTATACCTCTTCATCATCAATGAATTTGTGACCACACTCACACTGGAAAATGCCATGGCTCCGCCAGCAATTATCGGTGACAAGAGCCAGCCTGTGACATGGTACAAGATACCTGCAGCAACAGGGATGCTGATGATGTTATAGAAGAAAGCCCAGAAGAGGTTCTGCCTTATCTTTCTCATCGCATACCTGCTCAGATCCATTGCCCTGACAACATCCATCATGTCGTTCCTCACAAGCACAATATCACCTGACTCAATAGCGACATCTGTACCTGAACCAATAGCAATGCCAATATCTGCCTGAGCCAAAGCAGGGGCATCATTTATCCCATCGCCGACCATTGCGACTAAACCTCTCTTCTGCAGCTTCCTGACCTCTCTAGCCTTGTCCTGGGGGAGAACTTCAGCAAGGACATGATCAATGCCAAGCTGGGCAGCTATTGCTTCACCAGTGCGCCTGTTGTCGCCAGTCATCATCACAACTTTCTTGCCCATCATCCTGAGCTTCTTGACAGCAGCAACAGAACTTCTCTTGGGGGTGTCAGCGACAGCTATCAGGCCGAGAGCCTTCGTATCAGCAAGAACCATCACAGTCTTGCCCTGCTTCTCCAGGTCCTGAATCTTTCTCTCAGCTTTGGATATTGAGATCTTTCTTGACTTCATGAGTTTCCTGTTGCCAAGATAATATGCCTTTCGATTGTAAGATGCCTTTATCCCGCTGCCGACAAAAGCCTTGAAGGAATCTGCATCAGGAAGCTTCATCCTTTTCTGCTTAGCAGCACCAACAATTGCATCTCCCAGAGGATGCTCTGAACCCTTCTCTAGAACAGCAGCAATCCTGAGCAATGAATCCTGCTTCTCTTTCCCAAGAGAAACAATGTCTGTGACAACAGGCTTACCCTCTGTCAGGGTGCCAGTCTTGTCAAATACAATTGTGTCCATCTTATGGGCCTGCTGAAGTGCAGAAGCGCTCTTTATCAGGATACCATGCTGAGCAGCCAGACCTGTGCCTACCATTACAGCAGTCGGTGTGGCAAGACCAAGCGCACATGGACAGGCAATGATCATCACAGCAACAAAAATAGTAAGTGCAAAAGCAAAGCCGAAACCGAGGAAATACCATATCAATGCTGATATAATCGCGATCAAAACAACAACCGGGACAAAATAAGCTGAGATGATGTCAGCAAGCTTCTGGATAGGGGCTTTGGAGCCCTGTGCATCCTCGACAAGCTGTATGATCTGAGCAAGGAAAGTATCAGAGCCTATCTTCGTTGCCCTGAACCTGAAAGATCCTGATTTGTTTATAGTGGCTCCGATAACCTTGGCCCCTTTAGATTTCTCCACTGGAATTGATTCTCCTGTGATCATTGACTCATCAACAGAAGAATGGCCCTGAGTCACAATGCCATCAACAGGGATCTTCTGGCCTGGCTTCACAACAACAGTATCCCCTACAACAACCTGGTTGATCGGTATGATTAACTCCTTCCCTTTCCTGAAAACTGCAGCGGTCTTAGGCTGCAGTCCCATCAGATTCTTGATCGCTTCAGATGTCTTGCCCTTGGCAACAGCCTCAAGATACCTGCCAAGCATGATGAAGACGACAAGAAGACCGGCAACCTCAAAATACAAATCATTAGAACCGTAATTTTGACTGCCAGACCAAATCATGATCGCTATGAACAAGCTGTAGAGGTATGCAGATCCAGTGCCCAGGGCAACAAGAGTATCCATGGTAGCTGTGCCAGATTTGAATATCGTCGATATGCCCCTTGTGTAGAAATGATAATTAGCAATCAGTATTGGTGTTGTGAGAATAATCTGGATCAGTGCCATGTTCCGTAATATGAAATCCGGGAGAGCTATGCCAATATGAGGGGCCATTGCAAAGACCAACAATGGAAAGCCCAAGACTACAGAGAAGATAAGCTGCTTCTTTATTGTCAGAATCTCTTTCTGCCTGGCCTTCTTCTCATGATCAACAGAAGCTGAAGCCAGAGAATAACCAATACCCCCGATAGTCTTCTTTATGAGCTTCATATCCAGCTCATCCTTGTGGGACACTGTAGCCTTATGAGTAGCGTAGTTGACAGTGGCATTGTCTATACCGGGAACCTTCTTCAGCTTGCGTTCAATCCGTGCAGCGCAGGAAGCGCAATGCATCCCTCCTATCGGCAGATCTGTCTTCTTCATTGTATTCTTACCTTATAATCCCCTTCTGACTCTATCGAACTGATGATATTCTTGCTTGATCTTTCTGTCTTAATGGTGAGGACTCCTATCTTAGATTTCTCATCAACCTTGAATGATGAGATCTTCGCTCCCTGCTCTTCCATGATATCCTCAATAAGACCTTTGCATGCTTTGCAATGCAATCCTTTAATCTCTAATTCCATCTTAAGACCTCCAGAAAAGAAAGGTTATGCAAACCTTCTCTTGCCTGCTGCAAGATCTGCCTTGTTGATGACTAGACTATCACCTTGGACCTTGCTTGGCAGAAAACCAGGCCAGCAACCACCACCCATGGTGTTCTCAGTGCCTAAACCGCTTAGGGGATACTTGTTGCCACAATTATTGCAGACCATCTGATCACCTTCCTGTCTATAACCCTTTTTCTGTGCACCACAGACATCACAGGCATCAAAAGCGGTCTTGATAGAGCCGTCACTGTCTTTCACTGCAAAGAACCTGACAGCAACACCATTTACAGCATATTCATAAAACTGAGCTGTCGATGAGATCTGCGATGTTGGAATGCTCATGACCCCTGTCGCAGCAATAGCATTGCCTGCAACACCTGATGGCTTCAGCACATAACCTAAAGCAATGACGACAAACAATATCAAAACAGCATATCCTTTCTTCATCTTAGATACCCCCTCAGCCGCCAGTGCAACCGGCACCTGAACTATCATAATCACCATAGCCACCACAACCGCCACCACAACCAGTTTTGCCACAACCTCCAGCCCCGCCGCACCCTATTGATCCTGCTTCAGCAGTATTTGCACTAACTGCTTTGAGGCCATCCTGGGCAACAGCTCCTGTTGAATCATCAAGGACTGTAGCAGGATACTCGCTGAAAACCTCCAATTGCAGCATCTGCTCTTTTGATGTCTGAGATGAATCATAAGATACATCAAAATCATTGGGGAAGCTGAATCTGACAGATTCAACTCCGGCCACAGTCTTAAGCTCATTTGAGATAAGAGGGGCGTGACCAGGGCAGGGTATATCAACACTTATCTTGAGCAGTGAATCAGGTGAACCGGGGATCCCTGCAGATGATGCTGAAGGGGAAGCTATTGAGATATTGGCCATCAGAGGGAATATCAGGAAAAAGAGCACAATATTTATCCCAACTGTAGAGCCATACATTGAAGCCAAGTACTTCCATTTCTTCCTGACACCCTCAAAAGAGAGGAGGGAATTCCTCCTCAGATAGAGGGCACTCGAGAGGGTTGCGAAAAGAATCGAAATGCCAATCAGGAAATGGAAAAAGTAACGGTTCATCAGCAAGGGCTTGAAGAACTGCATCAGCACAGTGACTCCCAGCACAGAACCGATTATGAAAGCTATACAGCCAATGTGCGGGATAAGACCATATCCAAGACCCTGCCAAAAAGTATGCTTCCTCTTCTCTCCATTTACACCATCAATAGCGTAACCAAGATCCAAGACCTTGCTCTTGATCTCATCCAGACTAATAATATCCTGGTCATACTTAATATCTGCAGTGCCCTTATCCAAAAATACCTCAATCCTCTGCACACCTTCCAGCTTTATCAGGCGCTTCTCAATAGTCCTGACACAGCTCTGGCATGTCATACCATCAATCCTAAATGTCTCATCCTTCATGTCAAAAACCTCCATAATGAGTTTGATGACAATACAAAAGTTGAAACAGCATATTATATATTGTATGAAACCAGTTTCATTGCCATAAGAACAGATTCAGTGCTTGAGAACAACCACATTGGTCATGCCGCGCCTCTTGCGCTCTATCAGACCTTTACCTTCAAGCCTGTCAAGAAGCCTAGTGACCTTGACCTTGCTCATATTAGTCTTCTCGACCAGGTCTGACTGGAAAATGGTGCCATCAGAAGATGCCAGGGCAGCCATGATGAGCTTCTCATCATTGCTGAGATCCTTTGGAAGGGCTTTCCGGGGCTTTTTATCGAATGATTCCTTGTCACCCCATAACACCAGATAGATACCTCCGATAATAACAAAGACCATGATCACAATACCTATATTTGTCTGGACATCAAGGGTCTGCCACATGGGACATTCTGATCCATGGGTACAGGATGCATTGACAATATCAGTCAAGGCCCTGTTGAATAGGTATACAATAAATCCTATCAAAACTGCAATGCCTATAATCAACAATCCCACTGTGCGGTTCTTCATTTTACTTAACAATAGTTTATTATTTATAAATGTTTCCATATGCACGGCCTTGAAAAGGGAAATCCATTTATACCAGGATATATTAACAATTGTTAATAAATCCATGAAAGGGGGTGAATGAGATGCATGAACTGCCAAAACTGGATTATGGATATGATGCACTTGAGCCGCATATCGATGAAAAGACAATGAGGATCCACCACACAAAGCACCATCAGGGATATGTAGACAAATTGAATGAAGCAGTCAAAGGCACAGAGTTCGAGAGCATGACTGCAGAAGGGCTGCTGATGCACCTGGAAAAGGTGCCGGAGAGGATCAGGACTGCTGTAAGAAACAATGGAGGGGGGCATTATAACCACTCCCTTTTTTGGAAAGTGATAGGACCTGACTGTGGGGGAAAACCCGGCGGAAAGCTAGGAGACGACATCCAGAAGAAATGGGGAAGCTTCGAGAAATTCAAAGAAGAATTCTCAAATGCAGCAGCAATAATATTCGGCAGCGGATGGGCGTGGTTAGTTGCGGACAAAGGGAAACTCGAGATAACCATCACAGCAAACCAAGACAGTCCTATAAGCAAGGGAAAGATGCCTCTCATAGGGTTAGATATCTGGGAGCACGCATACTACCTCAGATATCAGAACAAGAGGCCGGAGTATATCAAAGCCTGGTGGAATATGGTTGATTGGAAGCGAGCAGATGAAAGATATAGAAGGGCTTTATAAACCACAATATATAAAAGGGGCGAGCTTTCACTTTAAGGCATGCTGAATGATGAAACAAGAAAGGAGCTTGAAAAGCAGCAATACCGCCTTGTAGGGAACCACAGCGCTGTGAAGATATGTGGCTGGACAAAGAAGATGATAAAAGGGGAAGGATGCTGCTACAAGGAGAGATTCTACGGCATAATGAGCAACCAGTGCCTGCAGATGACCACAGCATTATCATGCGCCAACAGATGCCAATTCTGCTGGAGAGGATACAAAGCACCAGTATCAATAAAATGGGAAGGACCTATAGATGAACCCAACACCATCATTGATGGATGCATGGAAGAGCATCACGACCTGCTCGCAGGACTGAAAGGATACAAGAAGGTGAATATGGGAGCTTATGAGAGATCCAAAAATATCAGGCATGTCGCCCTGTCCTTGACCGGAGAGCCGATAATATACCCGAAGATCAATGAGATAATATCAGAATTCCACAGACGCAAGATATCGACATTCCTCGTGACAAACGCACAATACCATGAAGAGATAAACAACCTGGGACCTGTGACACAGCTCTACCTGAGCATCGGGGCGCCGAACAAGGAACTCCTGAAAGAGATCGAAAAGCCGCTGTTCCCTGACTATTGGGAGAGACTGCACAAAAGCCTTGAAAATCTGGCCAAAAAAAAGCACAGGACATGCATAAGGCTCACGATGGTAAAGGACATGAACATGACAGAACCGCAAGGATATGCAGAGCTGATAAAGAAAGGGGACCCTGACTTTGTAGAGGCCAAGGCATACATGTTTGTCGGAGCGTCAAGGCAGAGGCTGAAGCTCGAGAACATGCCATACCATCATGAGGTCATGGAATTCACCAAGAAGCTGATCGAATACCTGCCGGATTATGAGATAGCATCAGAGCATGAGCCATCAAGGGTCGTGTGCCTGGCAAAGAAAAAATTTAAGAAGGATGGCAGATGGCACACGTGGATAGACTTCAAGAGGTTCTTCCATCTTATTGAAGCAGGAGAAGAAGCCGCAGATTACAACAGACTGATGCCAGAGGCATTCGAATATGTATGATCTTGAGATCAACAGGCTGAAAGAGGAGATCAGGAAAAGGAATGCGAAGAGAGTGCTGCTGCAGCTGCCTGACGGGCTCAAGCCAAAGGCGAAGGAGATAGTCGATGAGCTGCAGAAATATTCAGCGGTCGAAGTGTTTGTGTGGCTAGGGAGCTGCTATGGCGGATGCGACATACCAGATGTAAAAGCCCTGGGTGTCGACCTGATAGTGCAATACGGCCACAGTATATTCCATAAGGAGGAATGGTGATGGGCATAATCTTCATGGATGCAAAGTGGGACAAGGAGATCAAGCTAGGGGAAGAAGTGATTGAATACCTCGAAGAGTATGCAAACTCAGTGGCGCTGTTCGCTTCAGTGCAGTTCCTGAACCTTGACACTGTGAAGCAGCAGCTGCGCTCCCGGGGGATAGAGATAAGGACAACAAAAGCAAAAAGGACAGATGAAGAAGAGCAGATACTAGGATGCGACTGCTACCCTGATTCATTTGCAAAAGGCATAATCCCAGAAGCTGATGCAATCCTCTATATAGGGGACGGCATGTTCCACCCCCAGGCGCTACTGCTAGCACAGATGCATACAGATAAGAAAAAAGAGATAATCACATGGAATCCTGCAGCAGAGAAGATGAGGATAATCAAGCCTCTGGAAGTCAAGAAAAATCTTGCAAAATACAAGGCGAACGTAATGAGATTCATGTCTGCAAAGAACATCGGCATCATGGTGACGACAAAACCGGGCCAGCAGTTCCTGGAGAAAGCGATAGAGCTCAAGGATGGCATCGCTGCCAAAGGAAAGAAAGCATACATATTCCTGGATGATTCAGTAAGCCTTAATCAGACAGAGAACTTCAACTTCATAGAGTGCTGGGTCAACACAGCATGTCCCAGGATAGGTCTTGACGACATACTGCATCTTGAAAGGCCTATGATAAACATCAAAGAAGCCTTTGAGCCAGAGAAAGCACTGGAGCAGATAAAATGAACAGGATGCTTGAATTCATAATATTCTTCAGCTTCTTCCTGGGGGTCTATGCTGCAATGAACTATTATGCCTATCTAAGGCTTGACATCATACTCGGAAGCAGACCCTGGCTCATGCCATTGATCATATTATTGGGGCTGAGCTTCCCATTGCTCAGCGTGACCGAGCGGTTCATGCATCATAATACAGTGAGATATGCTTACATAATGTCCACAATATACCTAGGGGTATTGTTCTTCATGATAGTGGCATTCGCATTATTGGATCTTGCCCATCTGGGTTCACTCATAGCAAAATCAAGCTTCAACTACCAACTAATCGGCCTGATAGCCCTGATAATAGTGATACTGGTGTCAGGATATTCAATGTTCAATGCCACACAGCTGAACATCAAGAAAATAAGCGTGCCAGGGGATGATGAGCTGAAGATAGTGCAGCTATCAGACATACATGTCGGCACAATACACACATCAAGATACCTGAAGAAGATTGTCAGAATCTCGAATGAACAAGAACCTGATATTGTGGCAATAACAGGAGACCTGTTCGACGGAAGCGACGGAGTCAATAAGGAACTGATAATGCCCCTGAAAGACCTGAAGGCACGCCTTGGAGTGTACTTTGTGACTGGAAACCATGAGACCTACCTTGAGACAGACAAGATAGTGGAAATGGTGAGATCACTGAATGTGACAGTACTCAGGAATGAGATGACAGAAGCCGGCGGGGTGCAGATCATAGGGATAGACAACCCTACAAATGACCTCAAGAACAACATCCATCATCTCAAGAATATGGATATAGACAAGAAAAAGACCACAATACTGCTATATCATACGCCGATAGGGGTGAAAGAGGCATCAGAAGCAGGAGTTGACCTGATGCTCTCCGGCCACACGCACAATGGCCAGATATGGCCATTCGACATCATGGTGAGGCTGTTCTTCAGATATGTGAAAGGCCTGTATGAGGTCGGGGACATGCACCTCTATCTCTCTCCGGGGGCAGGGACTTGGGGACCGCCGATGAGACTTGGATCAAGATCAGAGATATCCGTCATAGAGATGAAATAGAGAAAAATAGAGAAAATAAATGTCTTACTGCAATTCTCCGATATAGAATTCATCAAGCTTCAGAAGAGCCTTGCCAGAATGGGGCTGACCATCACCGGGCTTTGCCTCGAAAAGCGTGGTCGCATCAGTCCCGCAGCCTTCAAGGATAGCATCCCCTCCAGGATGAGCACCGCTTGAGATGAAACCAGTTACATCAAATACCTCACCATTGACAGCCATCCAGCAATCATCAGCAGAATCGTGCTCTGCAATCTGATACATAGCAATCCCTCCAATGACCATCGCAGGGTCAAGACCTGACTCGTTGTCAGGATAAAAAGTAGTCTTCAGCTCCTGCTTCTTATCCTTGGCAGGGTCAGAAATATCCTGAGCTGTATTCTCATCAGGCAATCCCGCAGGAGAACATGCAACAATGAAAATCAAGAATATCAGCAAAGCAACATACCGCATATCAACCACCCAGGCATATCCTGCAATTCTTAGGCAAGGACTTATCATGCTTCCTATGGATGCAGCACAAAGTCTTTGAGCCCCTGAAACTGGCACACAGATCATAGATGAGCTTCATCACATTCTTCCCATCATCAATGATGCTGCGGGCTGTCTTCCTTATCCTATCTTTCTCGGCAATCGTAAAATTAATCTCCGCGCCCCTTTTGTCCTTCAGATACTGCGAGACAGCAGCCTCTGTGATGCCAAGCAATCGGGCTGCGTCCTTCTGCTTGAGCTGGAAATCATGCACAAATGACTTGGCAAGGGCTTTCCTGATAGAAGGAAGAAGATACCAGACTTCAATCTCCTGAGGCATGACATGAGTCATTTTACAATCGTTAAGTATGAGGTCATTTAAATAATTTACCATAGTTAAGCAACATATTTTACAATATTCAGGCAGCATATGCGCCTACGGAGGAGGAAAATTTTTATAGACATATACAATCCAGTGAAACATGCTAAAAATAAAAGATATTAAGTTCATAGAGCAGGATGGAAAAGTGAAAGTGACAGTGTATAACCTGTTCTACAAAGAATTCAACAAAGAAGAGCTGGATGAGATAGGTGATTACCAAATAAAAGAGAACAGGATAAGCATAGGAAATCTTGATGATGATGCAGCCTCGAAAAGATTCATGCGATTCTTCCGCAGGCATAAGACAGAACTTCAGTTTTCTCTGAATGGGAATAAAGCAGTATATGTCGATGAGGATCTTGGCTTGCCTTTGATTGGACTTAATTTCCTGGGCATTGTTGACAAGGGAAGCGAGATGATAGAGGTCAAGCCCATCACGAACTGCAATGCAGACTGCAGTTTTTGCTCAGTGAATGAAGGCTGTTCCTCCAATAAGCAAGCTGATTTTGTTGTTGATGTTGATTATCTGATTGCTGAGACTGTCAAGCTGCTTGAATTCAAGGGAACACCGGTGAGCATATGGATAAACCCCCACGGAGAGCCCACACTATATGCAAAACTGGCGCTTTATTGCGATGAGATGCTCTCACATGAGCTTGTCTCTGATATACACATCGTGACAAATGGAGTATTGTTCAACTCTCCGCTGACAGACTGCTTATCTGACATTGCAGAGAGATACGGCAAAGAGATAAAGATCTCGGTTTCTATGTCAGGTGTCGGTGTGGAGAGACAGGAGAAGAGCAAGCATAACAAGAACGGCTTCATGACATCAAAACTGATGATGGGCTCTGGCTATAATATTGATGTGGTCCTCAAGAATCTCAATTATGCAAAGGAAAGGCTTCCGGTCATGATAACACCAGTATGGGTCAATGGGATGAATGATGACGACATCAAGAAACTTGCGCTGTTAGGCAAGAAACTCGGCCTTGAGGTGTCTATCCAGAAATTCTGCAAGAACAAACGCGGCAGGAATCCTGCTCCGGAGATCAGCTGGGATGAATTCTTTGAAAACATGAAAAAGCTTGAGGAGGAGACTGGAGTCAAGCTCTTGAAGCCTCTTGGCAAAATAAAGGAGACAAAAGAGCTCCCGATGGTCTGCAGGAAAGGTGATAAGGTGCAGGTGCAGGTCCTGTGCGGGGGGAGATATCTGAATGAGAGAATCGGTGCTCTTGATGGGAGAGCCATCTCTTTGATCGGATGTTCAAAAGACAAAGGGACAATTAAGGCAACAATACTGCAGGCAAAGCATAATCTCTATCTAGGGAAGTGCTAGACACCCCATAAAGGGTTTGATTTCCTCATGATATCAGCAATCTCTTTGAGAAGCGCTATCTCAGCGGGCTTCAGGAGCGATTTGAGGTCCTTCAGCTTCCTGAAATCCTCCTCTGGGATGAAAGAATAAAGTATATCTCGTTCATTTATCTGCCTTCCCACTGTGACGCCTTCATAGGCGACTGCGACCTGCTTGCCCCTGTCAGCAGAAGAGATTGTCTTGGATTCTAATTGCAGTGATTTTATTGTTGTGAATGGCTTTCCATCAGGCTTCATCAATTGCATGCCTGACTTCACAGTGCCTTCAGTGACTTCAGTGCCGACAATCGCAGGATTGTTCTGGCGGAACACATAACCTGCCATCAGCATCAGCTTGCAAGGCCTGACAAGACCTTCAAGCTGAGACTTCTCCATGGCACCTGACCTCTCCTGCTTCCACTTCTCATAATCCTCAAGCAGACGATAGATGACATCATTCAGCAATATCTTACAATGATCAGTCTCCTTGACATCAAGGTCCATGCAGATATTGAAACCAAGAATCACTGCAGTGAGGGGATCCTCCTCAAAATTCGATTCTGCCTCAGAGACATCCTTCTTGGATATATGGCCGATAGCAGCTTTCCTTATAGGGATGCCTTTCTCCTTGAGCAGATGATGCATAGCCTCAAGGCTGCCGAGAGTATCAGCCTTGATGATGATGCCATTCTTCTCAGTGCTCAACAAAGCCTCATCAACCTCCTGCCTGATATCCTCCTTGACCCTGTCAACATCCTCAGGATTGCAGGAGACAATCGGCATGCCAGAGATCGCAGCCTCTATATTAGGCGCAGAAATCTTCACACCGATAGCTGCGCTCACTGATTTCACAGGAGAGAACTTCGACTTCCTGTCGCGCATCTCAGCAAGAGGTGCTGGCTGGAAAAGAGCCCTGACTTTCGTCACAATGGGCTCTCCAAGAGTCCCTATGACAATAGTGTCATTGACCTTCAGAGCACCATCATATATTATGACATCAAGAGTCTTGCCCATGCCCTTTGACTCCTTGACTTCCATTATTGTGCCTTTTGCAGCGCCATCCACATCAATCTTCAGGGATTTCTCAAGGTATCTCTGGGCCAACCCTGCAATGACCATCAACAATTCAGGGATACCAGAACCGGTCTTGGCAGAGCAAGGGACAATCGCAATCTGGGAAGTGTAATCCTCGACGCGATCAAAGCGTTCAGAATTCATGCCGAACCTCTCATTGATCTGGCCGACAAGCTCATACAGCTTGGTATCTACCTTTGTCCTGGCATCATCAGACTGCTGGGCAATCTGAGCCAGGAGAGGACCTTCATATGACCTCCACCCAGGCACGAGATCAATCTTATTTGCGGCAATTATGAAAGGGGTCTTTGAAGCCCTGAGAATCTCAATGGCCTCAACTGTCTGGGGCTTGAAACCCTCATTCATGTCAATCACGACAATCGCGATGTCTGACAATGAACCGCCACGCTTCCTCAGTGTGGTGAATGCAGCATGACCAGGTGTGTCGATGAACAGCAGGCCCTGGATCGTGAAATCCATCTTCAAGGCCTTGAGAAGAGAACCGCACTTCTGCCTTATGACATCCAAAGGTATTATGGATGCACCAATGGATTGGGTGATCTTACCAGCCTCTGCATCAACAATACAGGAACCTCTAACCTTATCAAGTATTGAAGACTTTCCATGGTCCACATGCCCCAAAAATGCACAAATAGGGCTTCTGATGACTGCCATGAGACAGAAAAATAAGAAAGACCTTTTTAAAGGTAGCGAAATATCATCATCCCTTATTAAAAAGCTTCGGATTCACCTTCGCAAACTTCTCCAGGAGCAGATTGAAGCCTTTGAGATGACCTGACTTCACATAAAAATAGCCCGCTGTCGAAACCACCAGGGCGCCGCAGGCATCGATGATCAGGTCCCACATGGTGTCAACAAGGCCGGACTTCTGCATATTAAACCCGAGAGTCGAGTCGACAGTGAACTCGACAATCTCCCAAAGAGCACCGATGCTTAGAGCGAAAGAGAAAGAAAACAATGCTACAAAGAATGGGTCTAATATAATCTTCCTGGAGATGTACAAGGAATAAACTATCATGAAACCCAGGAAAGCAAGCACAATTGCAGATGAGCAGTGGAGGACCAGGTCCCACCACCAGAACTTCGTATAATAACCATGGACCTCTCCGAGGAATATCGAAGAGAAAAGGAATATGATGACAACCAGCTCAAGCTCAATGGGCAGGGTTATGTAATAATTCCTCTTGATAAGAGCAGGCAGGAAAGTCAGGACAAAAGTGGAGAAAGAGAGAAAAAGAGTGAACCATTCCCTCTGCCAGACAGAACTGACAACTGCAACAACCAATATCATCCTTATGATGGTGGTCACAAGGAATGCAGTCCTGACATAAAGCCTGTCAGCTTTAGGAAGCCGGGGAAATCTTAAAAATCCTATCATCAGAATCATAATCCAGAATCAATTTATATATTTTGTCAAGAAAAAAGAGCAAAAAAAAATTATTACTTCTTCTTGCCTGGCTTCTCATCCTCAGGTGTCTTCAGGGACAGATAACCGACAACAGCTATGACAAGCACACCAAGGACCACAAGCAATGCAGTGATCTTCCTGGAAGCTGAGTCATCGATCTCCTCGACAACCTGAACATCCTCGACCTGAGGCTCTGGTTCAGCTACGGGCTCTGGAGCCGGAGCAGGGGCTTTCTTCCCTGCAATGGCGAACTCTGAGAGACCAGGAGCATCAGCCCAGAACATAGTGTAATCTGAGTTGCTTCCCTGAGATTGGGTCTCGAGCTCTGTCCAAGAGTCTGTATACCTATAAAGCCTTATGTCCTCAGCCTTGAAGCCATTCTGCTGCATCCAGGCATTGTCCACCCTGAACCTGAACCTTGCTCCCTGTACGGCGGAGTCATCAAGATTCTCGTGCTCAACAATAAGATACCTGTAGACATTGCCTAATTCTGAGGCTTTCAATGGCTTGGCAGGAACACCTACAACCATATCAACCCTCTGGCTGGCCTTCTGGACCGAGACCTCGAGCTGAGTGACAGGAATGTCTGCCTTGTCGATGCTCATAGTAAGGAGGGACGGCGCACTGACCTCAGGATAATAGTGCTTTGCATTCGGATAGGTTGGCAGGAAATCTGTCTTAGGCCCTGTCCATCCTCCCTTCATGACCAAAGGAGATCCCCCTTTCATGACCAAAGGCGAACTGCCGCCTGATGAACATTTCTTGTCAGCACCATTGCAGTCCTCGTCAATGCCATTCCCGCAGATCTCATTCTGAGGCATCACGGCATCGCAGTCATTGTTCCATGCGCCTGCTGTGCAGGTCTGAGTGCCGAGAGTGCAGATGCCTATGTTGCCGACTCCGCAGTCCCTTGTGGCTGTTGATCCTACCGAGGCATTATCATCGTCGCAATCTGAAGCCAATACCAGACCATCCTGATCAAGGTCATCGTCCAATGTCGCAGGATTGCAGTCATCATCCAAACCATTGTATGGAGTCTCTGACTTCCCTGGATTTATGTTCGGATTGTCATCGTTGCAGTCAATGAGCACAGGCTCGCAGAATCCTGGAACAAATTGGTCATAACCATCACTGTCCCTATCGCATTCTGTATCCGATGTTGCAGGATTGCAGTCATCGTCAATGCCGTTGAAAGGGATCTCTGCTGCTCCTGGATTTACATCCGGATCTGTGTCATCGCAATCATAGACGCTCAGACCAGAGCATGCAGCTTCAGGGACATAATTATCGCCATCAGCATCAAAGCCCTCATCAGTCTGGCCGTCGCAATCATTGTCCTTGCCGTCGCAGACGGACTCATCAGCCTGATAATCAACGCTGTGGGCTGCATAAGTGGCCTGTGTGCAGGCATCCCACTCACCATCTGTGCAAACATCCTTGACAGATCCTGCGCAGACACCGACCTGGTTGTCGCAAAGAGGAGCGACATCGCAGGAATTCACGACAGTGAACTGGACTGGATCGCTTGTTGTCTTGTATATGGATTGGGCTGAATCAGCAATCTCAACCCTGTACGAAACAACATCCTGAGGCAGGAACTTGCCGATATTTGCTGTGAAGTCAAACATGCTCTTTGTCATTGCCACAACCTGCTGTGCACCGCCATTTACTGTGTACTTGACCACGCCAGACAGGGTGTCATGATAGCCGAAAGCAGATGCTCCGACAATCACATCATCATTATGGCCTGGCTCCAGAGGTGTGTGGGAAACTGAATTTATTATGGGCTTGAAGTGGCCATAAGCAAAGAATGCAGATACAGTCTTTGACTCAGAGCTTCCTGTCACAGTGGCCTGAAGCCTGAATTTACCTGCAGGCGTATCAGGTGTATCCTTCACCCAAATAGTTGCAGTGCAGTCAGGCTGGACAAGACCATTGATCTCCCAGCCTGTCCCTCTGGTAACTTCAGCACCGCTCGGATTGAAAAGCTTCAGTGCACAGGAAACCAAACCACCCTCATCTTCCCTAGCATCGCTTGCAATATTTATATTCTGGGCAGGATCTGAACATGCAGGACCTGGCCAGCAAGTAGCTGGATCCACAGAATAATCATTCAATGTAAGCTGTGTGAAAAAAAGACCTGCCGGCGGATCATCACTGTCAGGAGTAGAAGGATCGCAATCATCATCCTTGCCGTTACCCATTATCTCGGTCTCACCCGGATTGACATCCGGATCATTGTCATTGCAGTCATCGCCACCATAAGCGACTGCATCATATCCGTCGCTGTCAGCATCAGTTATCTGGCCTGTGTTGATGGTGAAAGTGACGCTGTCACATGCATCTGGGTACTGGTCAAGAGTGCAGTAATTGGTGCCGCCTGATGAAGCCATCCAGACATTAACTGTGTGCTGACCATCAGCAAATGTCCCGGGAAAAACATATGTCTCAGTCAAACCATCAGCAAATGGTGTGGCTAGAAATACAGACGGATTACCATCCATCTGCACATACACCCGCGGAACATTGAAATCTCCTGTAAACTGGATTGTGACAGTATCGATATCAAGAACCTCTCCCTGAGCAGGTGAGTCTATCGTGATGACAGCACCCAAGGCTGAGAAGCTCATGATTAACAATACACACAAAAACAATGCTAGTTTCCTCATTTTCTACCCCCCAAAATCCCCCTAAAAGGGCCATATTGATTATTATTAAATAGTATCTCGATGGCTTTACTTGCTCATAATAAAGCACGTTGAGTACTAGTGAGGAAGGAATAAGTTGGCATATATAAAGATTGTTGAATTACAGGCTAGAAAGCCAAAATTCTGGGGTTTTACCACTTGTTAGGGAATATGAATTTTTCAAAACTTGACAAGCCATGATAACCCTGAAATCTGACTCCTAAAAGGAAATCAAGAAAAATATACATTAATATTAAATATTAGTGTATACTTTTTTGTGGCATGAAAATTGAGAAAGTCATCAAAGAAATCCAACAGATACTTGCAAAAGATACCAGAGGATTGACAATCCAAGAACTTTCTGAGATAACCAAAGTGTCAAGGATAACAACATCCATGGCACTGATGAAGCTAGAAGGGGCAGAAACCATAGTTGTCCGCCCAGTCGGAAACTGCAAACTCCACTATCTAAAGGAGAAATACCCGAAATGAGCAGAAAAAAAATCATGGAAATTGCATTATTTATTATAATAATACACTTAATAATATATTCATCTGCAGCATTGCACCCTAATGATTACTGGACAGAATCAAACAATGGCATTGTGAGCTGGAATGTGAGAAGCATAGCAGTTGACCATCAGAATTCTTCAATAATATATGCATTGACACAGGCCAATGGAGTATATAAATCAGTGGATGGAGGAGAGACATGGAACCCAAAAACAAATGGGATCCCCGCTGATCCGAGCGTCACATGGGGCCACCTGTTCGGCAACCAGCTGACAATGGATCCGAGCAACAGCTCGATATTATACACGAACTTCGGAGGCATGCCTTTCAGGACAGCAGATGGAGGAGAGAGCTGGCAGAACATCACAGAAGGGATAGACACATGCCTGCCGCAGCATGCAATAGCTGGTGTTGCAGTGGATCCACAGAACAGCAGCCACATATTCGCAGCATTCACAGTATCAAGCTGTCCGGGGGGGATATATGAATCAGATGACAGCGGTGCGACATGGACACATATCGCGTCATATTCTGGATCAGGGGACCTCAACAATGATGCATGGGCATTGACTGTTGATCCTACAAACAGCTCAAGATTATACAGCGCACCGCAATACCTGGGATTCCTGTACTCGACCGATGGAGGGCATCACTGGACAAGGAATTCTCCAACAGGAGCAACATTGATACCTGGAATGGAAGTCGAGGTGCATCCAGAGAATACAAGCAGAATAATTTTGGGACAGGACACAGGCCTCTATGTATCACAAGATCATGGCATCAGCTGGACAGATAAGACTGATGTCATGGGCGGAGCAGTCTATGACATCGACTTTGCACCATCAGACCCCAGCATAGGATATGCAGTCGGTATGGGTGGAATAGCAAAATCAACAGATGGAGGTCTCAGCTGGTCAAAGATGAATGATGATGAAAGCCTTTCACTGAGAAGCGTCGCAATCGATCCAGATGACCCAGAAAGGATATACCTCGCTGACCTTGGAAAGGGAGTATTCATGTCGACAAATTCAGGAGAAGACATCGAGCAGAAGAATTCCGGGCTGCCAATCTCACGCGATATAAGAGCAACAGCGATAGCGCCTAGCGACCCGACAATATATTACATATCTGTGATCGGGAATGGATTCTACAGGAGTGAGGACAAAGGGGAGAGCTGGACACTCATGAGCGTGCATGGAGATGTGATAAACACAATCGACATAGAAGTTGACAACAATGACCCAGAAATCGTATTTGCAGGAATCACTAACATATACAAATCGACTGACGGTGGCATCACATGGAATGAAACACTTGAATCTGGAGATGATACAATAACAGACATTCAAATGGACCCAAATGACAATTCCATCATATTTGCCACGAGCTCAAGATGGCCCTCTTCATCCTTGATATATAAATCAGAAGACAATGGGGATACATGGGGGACAAAAACCGGATTCAGCCTTGTAACAAGAAGCGTTACACCGATAGTCATAGATGAGAGCAACAGCTCAAGGATATATGTAGGGACATACAATGGTCTCCGCAGAAGCATGGATGGGGGAGAGACATGGAGCCTGATAACCAACGGACTAACAGGCTATGGAACATGGATAGATGGAATTGGGATATACCCTGAAAATCCAAGCAGGCTATACCTCACTGCAAGAGACCATAACCTCCATTATTCAGATGATTATGGAAGCAGCTGGGCCACAAAAACCAATACTGCATCCTACCCCGGCAGGATAATAATCGATTGGCATAACCCTGATGATTTCTATGTCTTCACGCTCTATTCCTGGATGAAGTTCCTTGCAAATGCATCATCAAAAATATATATGCCCACAACAGGAATCAAAGGTGATGCCAAACGCTTCAGGGAATCTGCACTGCAAGACCCATTGAACCCGAACAGATTCATAAGCGGAGACTTCAACCAGGGATTCATGGTATACAATAGGTATGAAGACAGAAAAGTCTCATATATGCTCCCAAAAAGGGTGATCCAGAACCATACACTCTATATCTCAGGGACAGTTGAGGACAAACTGGATGGTGATGTGGACCTGATGGTCAATGACAGCGGGACAATCCTGCTCAACAAAACTGTTCCTGCTGAAAACGGTCACTTCGAATATCAATTCCTTGTCAATGCCAGTATCCCTATAGGGCAGAAGAAAATAACGTTCTATTTCCACAATCTCAGCGCAGGAGCCGACGGGTATAATGAGGCATATTTCACAGTGGATGATCTCAACATCCCCACCAATCACATGCCGCAGACATCTGGCTTCAACATGAGCTATGACTATACCTTAGACTGGGTGCGAGCAGGAGATTTCAATTATTATGATGAAGACGATGATGAAGAAACTGGCTCCATAAAGGATATCTACATAAACAATGCGTTCCTGAAATCAGAGAGCTCCAGCCAGACTGCACTCATCCACTTTGATGGGAGCCCGAATACAACAGAAAACGACCCTTATGACTACAATGTGGATGGAGAATTTGATTATGCAACAGGAAAATTCGGACAGGCCATCCATTTCGGAAACTACAGCTGGGTCAACTATGACTCCAGAGATGTCATGGATCTCCATCAAGGAACCATCGAGTTCTGGGTGAATACAGACTGGGATTGGGACAACCTGACAGAAGATGTATGGTTCATATGGTTCTCAGGATACTACGGGGACTATATCTATCTCCTGTGCAATGCAACAACAGACACCTTGGACTATATCCTATATTCCAACAGCACAAAAAGTAACATCAGCATAGACACGTCAGACTGGACCAAAGACGAATGGCACCATATCGCAATCACATATAACCTATCCGGCAGCCATGAAAATAATTCCATGGAGATATTTGCAGACGAGAGATACAGTTCAGAATCAGGCATATACCCTATCAGGACAATAGGATTATATGACGCGATCGGATTCGGCCATCATCACTATTCAATGGATGAACTCAGGATATCAGATGCAGTGCTTGATCCCACAGTAATAAACTACAGCAGGCACAGGGACACAACATTCTATGATGATGAGATTCTCGTCGACAATAGTCATTATGGTGGATTGGACAACATCACGCTCAAATACTGCCCTTATGATGGAACGATGTATGGGGAATGCTTGAACAGGACTGTGCTTATCAACCAGCCGCCGATTGCGGAAAGCATACTCCTGAATCCCGAAACTGTTCTGCCAGATGGGACACTGACCTGCTATGGGGCTGCATCTGATCCTGAAGGACAGCCAATGACATATTATTACCAATTCTACATCAATTCAATCGGACAAGGATGGAGCCTTAGCAGTCAATTCGACTGCGATGGTGTATGCAACGAGCTCGATGATATATACTGCGAATTCTACGCGAATGACAACGAGTGGAACACATCCATACTGCAGAGCAATAATGCCACAGTGGTCAGTGACTCAGATGGAGACACCGGCGGAGACACCGGCGGAGGCTCTCCGCTCGCGCTCAAGGGAGGAGGGGGCGGAGCGTATTATGCCGCCGAAGCTGCAACAAACGAGACCTGCACTGAAGACTGGAGCTGTGGAGAATGGAGCGAATGCATGGAGGGTATCAGAATCAGGGAATGCTTTGATACAAATGACTGCAAGACAAGTGTTAATATCCCGGCGACACAAACTGCATGCGAAGGAGAACCTCCTATATTCATAGAAAAGGCAAAAGGGACAACAGAAGAATTTGAGACAATAATGGGACTGAAAGAGATAAATTACCACAACCTTATAATGTGGACAGCATCAATGGCAACAAGCGCCCTGATAATAATATTCATAATACTGGCACATGCAAGACCGCCGAAGAACAAAATCGATGAGATAAAGAAAGAGATGGAAGAATTTGGAATAAAATCAGCCAAATAATATCAAGACAAGCGTATAGAAGACAGCACCTGCAAGGAACCAAAGCGGCCTGCCATGCCTGCCATGGGGTATAGAATGCCTGATGACAGAGAAAGCTATTATACCGATCACCAGGCCAAGTATTATGGTCTCAGTCAGAAGAGACATATGATGAACATAAGTCCTGTAAATTATGCCCAGCAAAGTGGATGATGAAAGGATGATCTTGACCCAGACATGCCTCGAGGCCTCGACAGGCAGGGTATCCAAAGTCGTGTAAAGCAGGACAGGGATGAAGAAAAGGAAAGCCCGGGTGAAACTGAAAAAAGTGAAGCTGGCAATTATGATGCCAATGGCAAAATGATATATGAAGGATATCACAGAATCCTCAATAGCCAATTCCTTTTTCCTGAGCCTCCTAGGAGCCCTTGTGTAGATATATTTCTCCACAAGATGGATCATGATGAAACCTACAAGCAGCGAGAGGAAAAGGAAGCGGTTCTGCACAGAAAGAGCAAAATTAGGGAGGAGCTCAAGGAAAAGATAAGTGATCGACACTCCGGCTGAGAAAGAGACAAGATGCACATAATACCTTGTCCTGTTAGCTGAAAAGGTCTGGCCAAAATACAAGGCCAAAGCCATCACGAGTCCGAAAAATATTGGCTGGATCATAATTTCCTCACAATGCCTTTCACTGCATCCACCTCAACAAGATCCTCATCTTTTAAAACTTTTGTGGCAATCTTGGTGCCGATAATGCAAGGGACATTCAGTTCTCTTGAAACAATTGCTGCATGGGATGTTACACCTCCAGCATCAGTTATTATCGCAGCCGCCTTCTTCATGGCAGGCACAACATCAGGATTAGTGGCAGGAGAGACAAGTATATTTCCCTGCTCCATCTTTGACATATCTTCTGGGAAGAAGATGAGCTTGACAATGCCAGTTGCTATTCCCGGGCAGGCGCACATGCCCTTTATCTCATCAGAATCCGGCATTTCATGCTGCTCAATCTGAATAATATATGCCTTTGCTTGCTTGCCATACTCAAAACTGTTCTTCCCATTCCTGCTTACCATGACACAGCCCATGTTACGCTTCTCCAACTCCATCTTGTCAACCATCTTGTTATTTAGGAAGAGCTCTCTTCTCTCTTCGGGAAGCATCCACCTTGACTGATCAAGAGAATAATCATATCTGCGGCAGATCTCCTTATATATCTTATAGATATAATAAAAAGAATGAGTGAATCTCTCTTTCCTATATGGTTTTGTATAGAGAAATCCTTGAGCAATCTTGAAAAGCTTCTGATGCTTCTCATCAATAATATATTTCTCTATGCATTCTCTCTTCTTTTTCTCAACCTGTTCATCTTTTTTCCTAATCTCTGCCAAAAACTGTTCAGGCTTCTGGGAACTTGAGGCCAATGTGAGCAGCTTCTCATAAAAATATTCCATACCCCATAATGCACCGAGGAAATCATGAGGTATCCAGTGATATTCCGCATGATGTGCCTCAAGAAGCTTGAATTCTTCAGGGAAACTCTCCTTGAAATGCCCGATCTTTGGGTTATCCTTCAGGAATTTTGTTGATTCTGGTGAAAATATCTTCTTGCACATCTCTAGGAAAGCAATCTCCTCTTCTGCAACAACAGTCTTTCCTTCGGGTGTGCAAAGTACAGAGAAGACCTCGCCTGCGTTATCACCTGCAACGCTCTTAAGATAGTCAAGCAGATAATTGGAGAAAAAAGGCTCCCAAGCATCAAGAATCATAGGGATATTCCCTGAAATGAACATCTCGATACCAAGCTGGTAAAACTCATTGAAACATCGCCAGAGCTCTTCTCCTGAAGCCTTCTCAACATCCAAATCCTTTAGGTTCTTCTCTGTTGTTGCAAAGATATTGTCTGCGTGCTTCATTATGTCTTTGATCACCCGCATACCATAATCTGGATCATCAATGAGTCTCTTTAGAATATCCTTAGCTGCCTTCTCCAGTTCATCCTTCAAATAACATACCTGGCCGGTCTGCAGGTCCTTGAAATTGACTAGAGTTTCAGAGAAATTCTTGCCTAAGCTCTTTGTGATATGCTCTGTGTTGCACTCACCATACATCATGACAACATCCGGGACCATATTTATCTCATCGAACATAACAACAAAAGTCATCTTATCTTCCTCACAATACCCTCATCAGCATCCACTTCAACCTCATCACCATCATTCAGGACCTTGGTGGCTACTTTTGTGCCTACAATGCATGGGATGCCGAGCTCTCTTGCCACTATGGCAGCATGGGAGGTGAGGCCACCTTCATCTGTTACAATGGCACCAGCCTTCTCAATAGCAAGCATCATCTCGGGGCCTGTAGTCTCAGCAACCAAAACATCACCATCCATCACTTTTTTGATCTCCTCCTTGAAATTATCACTGAAAACTGTCCTTACTACTTTGACAATCCCAGAATAAATACCCTTATTTGCTATTGTGCCTGGAATCTCGTCCAAATTCTCACTGAAGAAATAATTTTCAAACTTATCCATCAAATCCTTCACTTCTCTGCCTTGTATAATATTCCAGTCATTATGTCTTGAGAGCATCCAATAAGTCTTGTCCCTGTCTGATAGAGGAATCTCTTTGTTATCCAGAATGTCTACTATCTCCTGGAAACTGAGCCACTGGAGATCAGATCTTTCCTTTCTTTTCTGGATCTCATCAATATACTTCTTCCACATGATATTGTGATTATAGAACTTATTCAGGAGCTTCCTTGCTTCAAGCTTCAACCCACCCATCCTGTTCAGATTATGCGCAAGACCGCTCTTTGGATCCTCTTTAGCAATCATCTCCACCTTTTCCAGGAAAAAGAACTCAGTATAGAAATAATTTCCACCTAAATCCTGAAACAGACCTGCTCTTGCTCCAATCCTTTGCTTCAACTCATCATCATTCAGCTTTGCCACATCATCTTTCTCTGTCTCTTTGACAAGCTCTTCTCCTTTTCTGATGCTATTCTTGATGTCCTTCTCCCAATCTGCAATATCTGAATAGAAATCAACAGCAGAAGCTGAGAATCTCTTAATATCTTTCTTTGAGAGATAGAACCTGAGCCCCTTATCCTTGTGATCATAGAAGAAAACCATGTCTGATTCTCGGATCTCCTTGAAAAGATAGCAAGAAGTGAAGATGAAATTCACATCATGGTCTGTCCAAAGATAGGTGTAATCCTGCGGGTTTGGGACTTTCATTTTATTCTAATTAGCTTACCTTTCGGGCCTGGATTGATTATTGTTGTCTTCTTTATCCTATCCTGCTTGCCTGCATTCTCATGGATGTGGCCGCAGATGACAAGATTGAGGTCGACTTCCTCGATGAAATCCCTCAAGGTCCTGTTGCCTACACAATCCCCATTCAGAACATCAAGCGTTGTCTGGAAAGGCGGGGGATGGATGATGAAGACTTTCTTAAGATTCCTGTGCTCATCCATGAGGATCTTGAATGCCTTTGCAGTCTTCCTCAATCCAGGCTCATCCATGACAAACCCATTTCCTGCAAAACCCATGAAAAGATGATCCTTCACTATTATAGCATGCTTGTGCAGATAGATTATCTTATCAAATCCCTTGCAGGCGATCTTCAAAGACCTCGGGCTCTCATGATTGCCAGGGATTATGAGGACTTTCTTCTTCAGCCTGCTGAGCCTGCGAAGCCACTGCTCCAAGTCCTGCTCAAAAATAGTGAGATCACCGGCACAGATGATGATATCTGCCTTCGGCGCCTTCTTTGCCAGGGAGGCCCAGGCAGTCTCGCTGCCATGCAAATCAGTGAATGCGAGGATGTTCATCTTATATCCCGGTTCTCATTCTGTTTATATAATTATTGTGCCTAAAAAGGCAAATATCTTATCTTAACAGTCTCATAAAACATGAAAGTCCTGTAATCGCCTATCATCTCAGGGAACTTAAGCCTGAGATCGCTCACAAAATCAAAAAGCTCCTGGTTGTTCTTGACCATGATCTCAACATCAAGGTCTTCAGGAAGGCCAACACCCTTGACTATGTAAAGGATTATAGGATTCATCTTGATATACTGATAAATCCTGTTCATCTTCTCCTTTGAGATGTTGTTGAGATTGATCCAGAGTTTGTAATAAGTATAACCCAGCTTATTATGATCAAGATCGGGCCTGTAGCCTTCAATGAGCTTGTTCTTCTCCATGCCCCTTATCCTGTTAGCGATGGTTTTTGGAGATAGATCAATCCTTCTTGACATATCAGTCAGGGACATCCTTGCATCTTCACAAAGAAGAGAGAGAATCCTCTTGTCATCATCATCAATCTCAATCCTTTCGGGGGTCTCCTGGATATGAATCTCCTTTGTCCTGGATTCCTTAAGGAGCCAGCGATGCTGGAAATGCACAACATCAGTTGTGATAGATTCATTCTTGTATTTTATGTAAGCGCTGAATCTTGAGAAGATGTCAAGCACAGCCTCTTTATATTCAGTGATGCTCTTAGCCCACATCACAAACAACAGATCATAGACTCCTTGCGTCGTGAAGACCCAGAACCATCTTGGGTCATGCTTGATGTAATCAAGAATCTCCTGCTCTTTCTCTGGGGTAATGTTGCTCAATGTGAGCGAGAGGCGACAATAGATGTAGCCAAGCTTGGGGACATTGATGATCGGAACAAAACCCTTAATGACACCGAGCCTCATAAGACGATTCATCTTATATTTGGTGCCTTGCTTGCTGAGACCAATCCTCTTTGCCAACCGTGAAAGCGGAGCTCTCGCATCAAAATCCAGCAGGTGGATGAGCTTCCGGTCCTTCAGATCCAGCTTGATAGTCATTTTATATCTTTTCTTAATTCCTTTACTTTAAGACATCATTATATATAAATTATTTCATTTTGTCAAATTTTTTCTTAAATATTTTATTATATTTCATCACTTACCAATAGTCATGGACAATATATTAGCAAGCATGTGGGAAGAGTTTGTAGGAAAAAGGAGCGAGATGGAGAAAGAGTTCTATCGCTCAATCCTGTGTGCGCATGACTGCAACAGAATTTTTGACGCGGCAACAGGGACAGGAGATGATTCGATAGACCTGATCCTAGCGGGATTTGATGTGACAAGCAATGAGATAAATGAAGACCTAAGAATAAAATCACATAAGAAAGCAGGGGAATCTGGAGTGGAACTGGTATTCACATCATATGACTGGAGAAAACTACCAGGTGACATGATACATCAATATGATGGCATGATCTGCCTGGGTAACTCACTGACGATACTGCGACATCCAGGTGAGCAAGCAAAAGCATTGAGGAAAATGAGAAGGAGCCTGAGAGATGGTGGGGTGCTGATAGTTGATCAGAGAAATTATGATTATATATTGGATTCAAGAGAAGATATCATAAACAATGGGTTGAGATTCAAATATGAGATAAGATATTGCGGCAAGACAATCAGGGCAAGGCCATGCAGTATCCGCGATAATCTTGTTGTGATGGAATATGTGGACAACAAAGCAAGACAAGGACCTGCATTCCCACCAATCCTGAAGATGTACCCATTCAGGTTCCATGAACTCAGAGCACAGATAATAAATTCCGGGTTCAGGGATGTGACAAGCTACAGCGACCTAGAACTTGGATACAATAGAGATGCTGACTTCCATCAGCATGTATGTGTTAAATAAAATTTATAAATACAATAACAATTAAATTATTAAGAGGTGATCATATGAAAAAAATCATGATTGCAATATTCACTATTTCTTTACTATTAGTGCTCGGCTGCACCAAACCTGCTCCGCTCGTGGGTGGGGACAGGGATGAGCATGGATGCATAGGTAGCGCAGGATATTCCTGGTGCGAGAGGCTTGATAAGTGCGTCAGGATATGGGAAGAGCCTTGCACAGTAGAGGACCTTGCCAGGACGCATTGCAATGAAGAGAATGTGGATTCGTTGTACACGTGCGGAGAATACGCGAAAGTCATCAGCACACTGCTCGGCGGAGGAGCGACATACTACAAACTTGGTGGCAGCTCATTTCAGTGCCCAGTTGTCGGACCTGACTCAATGACAGAAGAATGCAAGCAGATGATGGATGCAGAGTGCGAAGAGGTCAGCTGCCAAAGCTGATTACCTCTTTCTTCTGTTCCAGCAGATCCATAAACCTGTGAAACATCTCTCTTGACAATTCAAGCGATTCTGTATTAATATTAGGATGGAAGCTGACAATATCTGCATCCCAGACATCATGGTCTATGTAAACAATCACCTTCCCCTCCTTATCATTCAACAGGCCAAATGGGGAGACTGAACCTTTTGTCAGGCCTAATAAATCCATGAGCTCCCTATCATCCCCGAACCTGATATGCTTGGACCCTATAATCCCAGAAAACCACCTAAGATCAATCTTCTTATCTGCAGCCATTATGACCAGGAAAAAACGACCTGATATCTTATCCTTAAGGAATAGGTTCTTGCATGCAAGACCAGGAATATGACTGCAATGCTTCTCTGCCTCCTCCACTGTAAAAACCGCAGGATGGGTGTGAAGCCTGTAAACAATATGGTTCTCTTCCAGGAATCTCTTGACTTCGGACCTCATCATGGACCCTTTGTCGCATAATAATCCTGCAAGATAATGGAATCCATCTCTTCCAGGTCCTTGACAATGTATAATCTGCCTTCGCCGAGCTGGGTTATCTCCTCAGCAAGCTTCTTCCCTTTCTTATCAAGGCTGATGCCGATCAGCGAGATAGTGATACCATTGGCCCTGGCAAGAGAGACAGCTTCCAAGGTCACTCTATGCGGATCCTCCCCTATTGTAGGAAGGGCATCAGTTAAGAAGATAAGATGCTTTGTGCAGGTCTCAGAAGGGAAGAGCTCGACAGCCTTCCTTATTGTGGAGACAAGATCAGTCTCGCTTGCCGGTCTTATCGAGGTAATTGAATCCAAAATCTTGCCAAAATCATCAGTGGGCTGGACAAAATCCTTCACCTCCTTGCCAAAAACAATAAGACCTACCTTGTCGCCCTCATCAATGGCCTTGAAGGCGAGCGCAATCCCAGCCTTCTTGGCATGCTCAATCTTCCGGCCCTTCATGGAACCTGATGAGTCCAGGGCATAGATGATATAAGAATGGCCTTTTGACTGGCGTTCATAGGATTTCATATCATCTTTCTCAAGCCGGGGATGGGATCTCCTTATAGCCTGCCTGATTGATGCCTTTATTGCAATATCACGATAACGATCACCTTTATGATAAGACTTGATGGCATCCTTCTCACCATACAAATCCTTCTCCTTATTGTATCTCTCGCCGACAATGCCTTTCGGGATGAGATTCTCAATCTCCTCAATATACATGACAATGGAAGCAAGCTCCAGTGCTTTCCTTGTCAAGGAGTTATCCTTTGTTATGATCCCTTCCTTCTTGAGCCTCCTCAGGGACTCATTGATCCTCTGCTTCATCTCCTTCTGGAACTCCGGAAGCCGTATATTCCTCTCGACATAATCTGGGTCAAAGCCAGAAAGAATCCTCAGAATGCGCTTGCCATAAAGCTTCTCTGCATACTTGTAATTCGAGACAAGACCCTGCATCATGATATCAGGAGTGAAAGAAGAGATGTTGAAATTGATCGCATCAGAGACAAGCTTGCCATCATCAATCTTGTCCTTATCCCCCTCAAGAACAGAATGCATCAGCTTGTCCTCAATGAACTGTGTTGACAGTTTCCCCTGGATCTCATCAATAGGAGTCAGCTCAGCAACCTGCTTATCGCTGCTAAAGTGAATCACCTTGATCCTCTCCTCTGGAGAATTTATTAGAATCAAAGAACTTGGCAAACTCCTCCTGTATGAACTGGCGATTCTCTTTCAGATACCTTATGGACGGCTTGAGCTTGATCCTGTGCGAGATGACAGAGAGGATAGCCTCCTGCACATCAGCAAAAGCAACCTCATCCCTGCCGGAGATCAGGGCATTGGATTGGGCGCGCTCGTAGAGACCTATTGATGCTCTTACGCTCGGAAAACGCTCAAGATTCGGGCTTTCCCTCAGATCCCTCACAAAACCTATGGCCTTGTCCAAGATAGGTTCTGGAAATTTCACAAGAGGCTCAGAGTTGCATTTCACAATATCCTTCTCCACCTTCAATGATTCGGGATAGGACATGTAAACAACATCAAACCTGTCCATGAGGACAGTGGAAAGCCTCTCAGTGCCGGAGAAATCCTCAGGGTTCATGGTAGCAATAAAGATGAAATTGGCAGGGATGTCAATATCATAGCTGCCGATAGTTGCATAACCCTCCTGCAAGACCTGGAGCAGGGCATTCTGGAGCTTCTCAGGGCAACGGTTCAGCTCATCAAAGAAAAGGATTCCATTATTCGCGCGAAATATCTTGCCTGGAGTGAAAGCCTCGATGCTGAGAGGCCCGAACTTCAATGCCTTGATGGGATCAATATCACCCAGTATATCCTCAACAGTAAGGTCTGGAGAACCCTGAATCCTGACAAAACGATCCTCCCCTGAAATCCTCTTTGTCTTAGGCTTCTTGTTCCTGCACTCAGGGCATAATGGTGATCCGGGATCACAATGATAAGAGCAGTCATTCACTTCTATCTCTGGAAGAAGCTTGGCGACACCCTTTGCCAATGTGGTCTTGCCTATGCCAGGAGGACCGGCAATGATAAGATGCCTTCCGACTAACAGTGCAGACGCCAATTCCTTCTTTGTCCTCGCCTGGCCCTTGACATCAGGGAAAGGATCAGAGACAAGCAAATTATCCTTGAGTTTTTCCATAATCACCACAAAGGCGCGCTGATTCTGCAATTTAAATAGGTTTTGGAAAAAATCAGGGCGCGTAGACGTCGGAGTTTAAATATTTTTTGGGTCAGAAGAGAATGCGTATGAGCAGTATGACAAGGCCGGCAGCCATCGGAATAGTGAGGTTGTCATCAAGGATCACCTTGAACCTTCTTGATTCAACAGCCTCTATCAGCATACCGACAATGGAAGCGAACAGGGCTTCGGGAACAGAGACAAAAAGCAATGCAACAATAAAGGCAGCTGCACCGCCCGCTATATTACCCTCTGCAAATTTCTTCCTAGAGAGGGGATGCTGGACTCTGCCGAAGGCAATGCCATAAAGAGCTGAGACTGAATCACCGAATGTAAGAACAGCAATCGATGCAAGCGCTATGTCCTTTGGAAAAATGATGATTGCCAAGATGGTGCCGAACAGGAACATCAAGGCGCCCCTTCCGGGAAAGACCTTAAGATGCTCTTCTTTCTCAAAGATATCCAACAGATAGGATATAAGAGGAACCCTTGAAAACCTGCACCAGACAGAAAGGAAAATGCCTGCGATGAGAAGAGCCATCAACTGCAGCAAGGAGACCATATCAGCCCATATCAGGAATAGCATCACAGAGCCAAAGACAATATGAAAAATTTTCCTCCTGAAATGAAATTCAAACTGCCTGTTCAAATGCGCCACCCCTTCTTCATAGACACAATTATGAAATGGCCGAAGAGATACCCTAACACAGACCCGCCGACAATATCTGAAAACCAATGGACCCCAAGATACAGCCTGCTCAGAAGAACAATCGAGACAAACACAATCCAGAATATCCTTATCTTAGGGAACTCCTTCTCAAGGAAAGGCAGGACTGCAAAACACATGGCAGCATGGGCGCTGGGAAAGGCAAAATCAGGAAAACCAAAATGATACATTGGGAAGGGTCTTGGACGCTGGATCAGGAACTTCAGGACATAGCTTGAAAACATCGCAAGCGCGAAGCTGACCCACATGGGGAGTATATACCTTGTCTTGCGCTCCTCATACATGAAAAGCGAAGAGAGGACAAGAAGAACAAGGATTATTGTTATCATCGAGCTGAACCATGAAAAGAAGATATCCAGATAATGATACTTCACAGCCGAGAAAAAGCTGTGGATCATGCTGTCCAGCAGGAAAGACATGCCCAGCACAAGAAGCAATGCTATCACCAGGCATGGCCTACAGTCCCATACACTGTCTTTTGTCTTCATCCATCCCACATCATTCATATCGATTTCACAAAAATTTCACAAAAATGCTGAATGCCTGGCTCCCGGTCATCACGATCAGAGTTACAAGGATGCCTGCTATCAGCACACCAATAATATTTGCAATGATGAACTTCCTGTAACCCAGACCAAGAATGTAAGAGCCCAGAGCACCCGAATATGTCCCAGAGCCAGGCAAAGGGACTGCGATGAACAGAGCGACACCCAGCCAGCCGAACCTCTCCATGAACTTATGTATCCTCCTCTGGGTCCTCTCCACTGACTTATGCCAGCACTTCTCGATCCACCTTATCTTCAAAAAAACATGAATTATCCTATCAAGGAAAAAATAGACAATAGGCCCGAGCAGGATATTCGAAAGCACGCAGACAATGAACACAACCTGCCAGGCCAGGTCAGTCGCGAGCATACCATAAGGGATAGATGCCCTCAGCTCCAGAAAAGGGAGCAAAGTCAAGCCAATGAGGATAAGAATCTCATACATCATTTTCTGTCCCTGTAAAGCTTCCTGACATGCTCAAGCTGCTCCTTGCTTCCGATGTCAAACCACCTGCCCCTGAAACTGTATCCATATACTGGCTTCTTTGATGACAGGTACCTGACAAAATCACCTGTGTTGTCAGGCTTCTTGTGCTCGGCAATGCACCTCTCCAGCTCGGCCATATCATCCTTTGAGAACATATAGCAGGCAGTCGATGCCAGAGATGATTTCGGATTATCCGGCTTCTCCTCGAAACCGATTATCCTCTGGTCCTTGTCCAATTCCACGACACCCAGCTTCCTGGCAAGCAATGACCTGTCCTGCATGTCATAAACTGCAATGACTGATGCCTGCTTCTTAATGAAGAATGAATGCATGTCAGCAAGAGAGAAATCAAAGAGATTGTCACCTGCAATGACCAATGCATCATCATCGATAGCCTCCTTCTTGATCACAAAATCCATGTCGCCGATGGCTCCGAGGCGGTCCTCATTGCATGTGGTGCCATCATCAATGATCGCCAGCTCTATGGGGCAATCAAAACCACTGTTCCATGCATCGAAATGCGGGAAGAACTTGGAGTTCGTGACTATTATTATCTTCTCGATGATCCTCCCAGCCTGGTTCATCTCGACAATCCTCTCGATGATATGCTCCACCATCAGCTTTTCCCCGACGTCAAGCAGGGGCTTAGGAGTATCAAGAGTCAATGGATAGAGCCTCGTGGCGTATCCGGCGCCAAGTATGATCGCTTTCAACATCATCACCCGTGTTCCTGCACTGAAATCCTCTTTGTCCTTTCAGTGACATATGAATTCTTTATCGTATTCCTTATCAGAGAGCCCGGTGTTATGAACTCCCGCTCGACAAGAGCACAGACCCTGCCTTTATCCACAAAGGTCTCCTTGTGCTTCTTCATGAAAAGATCAGCATTCTTCTCGGCATTGAGCGGAGGACCGAGCCAGGTCTTCTTCCTGGCAAGAGGATCCCTGTCAAACACAAAAAAAGCAACAGCCGGATCATCCTTCCACTGCCAGCTGAAATCCAACAGCCTGAAATCATTCAGCTTCAGCACAGTCTTCAGGAAATCCAAGGATTTCAGCATCTTCGACCCGACCACATCATCCTTCCCATCCAGCGGCCATATCCTGAGCTCGATTATCTTCCTGCCCTTGTGCTTCCTGACAAAATCAGCATGGTTCAATACCTTCTTCTGGAAGAAATCCTGCGATGGAGCATCCAGGAAGGACGCAGCCGCCTGCCTGAACCTCATGAACCTCTCATCAGAAAGAGAGGCTGCCGCATTCCTCTCAGGCATTATTGGATCGACGACAATTATAGGGGACTGTGTCTTGGATGAATTCATCCTCTTGCCCGCATCACCTGCCTTATAATGATGCTCCACATCTATCACATCACCTTTCTTCCATGACTGTGAAGCCTTAAGCAGAGCGATGAAGCCACCGTAATTCATTGTCAGAATGTCGAGTACATGACCAGAGAAACCCTTTATGTAAGACTCTGCGCCATAAAGGTCCTGGGCCTTGCAGAATATCTTGGAAAGAAGCATCTCATCTGTCAGCCCAGGGTCTTTCCTGACCCTAGACATCACCCAATCCACATGCAAAGGGCTCATATCAGTTACATTCACGGCCTGCTTTGAATCCTTGACATCCAGCACAGGGATTATCTCATACTTGACGCCCTTGTGCATTATGCGGTAATAATCACGGGAGCCGTGCACTTCCTCGAACCTGAAGGATTTCACAAGGTCAAAAAGAGTCTTGGAAAGATTATAATTCTTCATAGACAGGTCAAATGCAACAAAGATATCGCAGTCAAAATCCCCTTTGATGGTTGTGCCCTTGGCTGCACTGCCTCCGAGAATAACCTTTGCCTTAATCCTGGACTTGGCGATGTTCTGCTCAATCCTTGAGATGACTTCCTTTATCTTGCCATCCAGCAGCATCTTCTCTTTCTTCGGCAAGGAATGCTTTGCTATGGCCTCTGCAAGGATCTTATCCAACTCATCTGAACAAGACCCATAGCGGGTATCTGACCTGGGTCTAGGCATATTGTTAGGGATATGTTTAGGCATATATCCTGATAATTCCATATTTCTTTAAATATTTAGGGATTTAGGATTGTATTTTAATTTTTTTAATATGTTTATTAAAATTAGATTTATATTTCCAATATATTGTAAAAAATCGGGTGAGAAATCCAAAATATTTAAAAAAGAATATCCAATAAATCAATGGAAGATGCTGTCAAATTTTTTGAAGAAACTGATGTTCGCGAGGCAGTTCGAGATGAACGAGGGCAAGATAGAGATACTCGGCATCAGGCAGAACATGTTCAGCACAGAATTCTTCGTCAACCTCCAGGAAAACCATGCAAAAGAGATAAGCAAGGCAATCATGGACAGCACAAGGAATGAGATGAGGATATACGCGAAGCAGCTTGACGTCGACAAGAAGAGCATCATAAAATATGTCCCTGAGCTCTTCAACCTGTTCGGCCTCGGCAAGATAGAGATAGTGGATGCAGATTTCGCAAAGAAAAAGGCCATAATCAAGGTGCACGAGAGCCCGCTTGTCCAGAGCTACAAGAAGATAAAGGAATGCGTCGTGACCGGATCAGTGCTTGCCGGGATGATGGGATTCTGCTTTGACAAGGATCTTGAATATGAGGAAAAGAACTGCATGTCAAAAGGGGATACGTCCTGCCAGTTCATACTCAAATGATAAGGAATTAGGTTTTATAATGAACTATTAGGTTTGATAAGTGTCTGTTAGTCTTCTGGGGCAATACTTTATAAATGAAAACAAAGTATTTATAAATGAGTAAATGCTACAATCACCACTAGATAGTGGTTTTATCTATCTATGATCAGGATGGGATTGGAATGGAATTTGACATATACAGGATTGAAGAGGGTATGCTGACAGCGCAAAATGCCTGGATAAAAGCCCTCGAGAGAATCAACAGGAAAAGAAGGGATAAGGATGCGATCAGGCCAATCAGCGAATGGCTGTTCAGCCTCGGCCCGGATGCACATTATGAAAGAGTCAGTGTCCTGGACGAAAGGGGAGCATCAGCAAGGGTCTTCAGATCAAGGCTGGTGAACGGGACAGAATCACTGGAACAGATACAATTTGTCGAGAAACTATATACTTTCAACAAACTCAGGGAAATGGAAAGCCACTGGAAAAAATCCTTTGAGATGATCACCACACTTGATGACACCATCCAGAGCCTTGAAGGAGCGCAAGACCACGACTCAATAATAGAACTTGTCAGGAAAAAATACCAGCGGAGAGAACAGGCCCGCGAGAGGCAGGCGACAGAGAAAGACTTCAATTTTCTGTGGAACTTATTTGTCCAGCAGCTTGGAGTCTTCCTGGGCACCTCAGTCGACCTCGGACTAAAGGGTATTGCAGTCCCTGCAGAGACATATGCCATAAATGGAGAAACTCTCTCTGTGTACCAGAACATGTACAGCACGACATTCCAGGACTACATCGGCAGAATGGAGGATGACATGCAAGGCCTGACCCTCAAGCAATGGCTGAGGATGAAAGAGACAAGACAGACAGGAGACTACCAACTCATGCCGGTAAGAGGGGAACTTGATATGGACCCTTCGAGCGAGAGGGTATATGAAATCGCACTGCTGACCCTGGGTGCAGCAGAGCTTGTAGCAGCAAGAGTCAGGGCAGGATGGAAAGACAGGGACTGGAAACTCCTGAACACGGTACTAATACCACAGCATACTGGAGACAGATGGGAATACAGGATAGCACTGATAGACCAGGCATCATGGAGCCCTTACGGTGAACTCTACTCAATGCTCACACCATCGGAGAAGTGCCTGATATACCCATCCGAGAGCCCGGATGTGGTGGAGATGACGATAAGAGCAGCACCTACAAGAAGAATCCTCGGAGCTGTCGGAACATTCTGGCATAACTGGGAACTGCCTAGGATCATGACTGAACACCTAAAGGACTGGCAAGAAAAGACAGGATACCACAGATGGACATTCGCGACTGAGCTTGATGATCCGCAGATGCTGGCAAGCGAATTCCTCAGTATGCTCGGGCTGTATGAGGACATTTTCCAGCAGAACCCTGTGCTTCAGGCAAAGGAATACTGCACAAGGAGGGCCCAATTCATCATAGGGGAATATGCACTGGATGTACCTGAACCACTCCAGCCATTAATACCCCTCTTCAGGAAAGCCATCCTTGGCAGGCATGACTACACTGCAGAGAAATTCCTTGCAGATATAAAGGACGCCTGCAACAAGATACTGCCAGACGGCATAAATGATGACAACTACTCATTCAGGGACGGAGTGCTCAGATATAACAAGTGATCTTCCCAGATATATCAAATTATCATCTTGCAGATCTCTTCTGACTAACCAAAGTCTTCACAGATTTCACAGGCTTCATAGTCTTCACAGGCTTTGCCGGCTTCTTGGGCTCAACCTTGAGTATCACCTCAGCAGGATGAGGGGCAGTCCTGATGAAGAACTTGGAGAATCTCGATACAACAGTCGAGAGAATCACACTGTAGATCATGAAAAAAAGAGTGAGGTCAAGTATCTTAGAGATGCCCATGATATTGAAAGCGGCAAGAGAGAAGATGACAGTCGCCACTGCAATGCCTTTAGGCATATTAAGAGTCATGAACCAGATCTCCCTCAACTTCAGATCCTTCCTGAAAACCAAAATGACTGTGAAATACCTTATCATGATATACAATACAAAGAGTATCAGGCTCTTGACATAGAAGACCCAGTTCAATGGTACCTTCACAACAAGACCGACAAGAACAAAAACCAAAATCTCAAGCGACATAGTGAATATAGATGAGTATTTCTGGACCTCTGCTTTCTTGAATATGGTGCTTGAACCGAAGAAAAGGCCCAGAGTCGTCACAGCCAAGACCCCGTTGCCGCCGAGATTCTCAGCAAGGACATAAGAGAGCATTGCAGTCACAAAAAGAGCGAAAGGGCTGAGAACAGGGCTGTAGAACCTGCTCATGATCCTGAAGACGACAACACCAATCAGGATACCGGCACCGATCCCTGATACAAACTGCTGAAGGAAAGGAGCCAGCTGCATCACAACCTGACTCAGCTCAAGCTTCCCCGGAGTTGTCATCATCACATCTATGATTATGAAAGGCAGGATCACAGTGAACGGTGTGTTGATGAGGGATTCAAGCTGGAGAATCTTGACAATCCTGTTATCCTCACCCTTGAACATGGTTATGATGACGTCTGCAGCAGTGGCGCCCATAATCGCTGAGAAAATCATGCAGACAGCCACAGAACCTATGTTGAAGGTTATATACGTGAAGAAGCTCAAGAAAATGAGATTGAACAGGATGAAAAATATGACCAGCTTTATGACCTTGACAGAAAGGGTGTCGAACTCCTTCCACTTGAACTCGCTGGCCCCCTCGAACACTATGAGGACAAGAGCAAGGATACCTATGCTCGAGAGGAAAACAGGCGGGAACTCCACCAGAGGCTTGCCGCCGACATGGATATTCCTCAGGATCATCCCAACCAATATGAGGAAAAGCACATTCGTCATGCGGACCTTCTCGCTGAAGATCGTGAAAACAAGACCTATGAGCAGCACAACCGCCAACTGGGTAATTATCAGCATCGGGTCCATTCCATATCACATCAGTCAAGCGGATCAGTATTCAAATCCGCTAATATGCATCCCTCTTCTCCCGAAATGCATCATCTGCAATCCAGGCTCAATATTGGTTTTCCTCATCTTCCTGACCTGCAAGGTCCGATAGACAGTCTTCCCCATCTCCATCATCTTCAGCTGCAATACACTGTCACACGCGAATTCAGAGACACTGTCCCTGGTCAGATACCTGGTCCCGGGCGCAGAATCAGAGATGAACAAGCATGTCGCACCAAGGCCCATGATCCTTGAGATCAGGATGTAAATAAACTGCTGCATCTCGAACTCCCCGCCCAGCGAACTCGGCTGAAGCTCATGGATCTCCCACTTTGTCCTTGTCCTCACCTTGACAGGAAGCTTGTACATCGATGCATTGATGGCCATGATGGAAAGGGAATCAATGACAATGCGCTTCGCCTTGACCTTCCTGGAAGCGCTCCTGATTGCACTGAAGATGTCAAAATTTGACATGTCAACGGGTATCTTCAGAAAATTTATCCTGCTGTTGAACCTGTTGAAATCCATGCCGAACTGCCTCGCCTGCTGCTTCAGATTGATCGGTTTTTCCTCGATCGTCACATACAGTCCGTTCTCGCCATTCATGGCACCCTGATAAAGGAACTGGAGACCGAAGATGCTCTTGCCTGTACCAGGACCGCCGCAAACCAGCACTGAGCTCCTGCAGGGTATGCCTCCCTGGATGAGCTTATCAAGACCCAGGATGCCTGACTTAATCCTATTCATGCTCTTCCCTCATCAACTCATGCATCACCCTCAGCTTCTCAATCTGGGTGGGCCATGCGACCAATGCCCTGTCGAGCTTCTTTGTCCTTATCTTGCTCTGCTTGGCAAGCATGTCAAAATGGTATTTTATCTTCGAGATATTGGATACAGTGGTCTCCAGCCCGAGTGTCCTGCACACACCTGACGGGTGTATCGGCCATTCCTTCTGGATTATCTCATATACCTTCTGTGTCAGTCTCTTTGCGTTCAGTTTCATCTCAATACATCCAGATGTATTTGGCGTATGCTTTTGCCTTCTCAAGCTCGCCTGCATCCAACTTCCCATGATCGTCTTCGAATAGATCAAGGTGCTTGGCCACAACATTCAGCCTTATCATCCTCATGAACTTCTCTATCCTCTTGCTCGCACTGCCGGCAAGGGTGTGCTTCAGCCTTAGCCCGAAAGCTGCACCAGCCTTGAACTGCACATTCTTCCCACGGATGTAGCTGAGGAATCCCATGACCTTGTTCGATGCACCCCAGTTCACTGTATCGCTCCCTATCAGGAAAAGATCTGCTGAGGTTATGTCCCTGTCGCTCACCTTGTCTATGGGCTTCTCAGATATGCTCATGCTGTTCCCCTTGACAGACCTCAGGGACTGCATCATTGCATCTGCCACTTTCTTCAGGACAATGCCATCATAGACGATGAGTATGTTCATTTTCTCCTTCTCATGCCTTTCAGTATTCGAATGGCTTTATGACAAGACCATCCTTGGAGAAATCCAGGAGCTGAAGGCCTGGGACGATCTTCGTCTTCCTCATCTTCTTTATCTCGACTGTCCTGTTCACGGTCTTGCCCATCTCCATCAGCTTGACCTGGATGAGGCCGTCGCAGGCGAACTCAGAGACTGTATCCCTGGTGAGATAATTCTCTGCCTGCGGAGAATCTGCAATGAAAAGGGTTGTCGCACCCAAGTCACTCATGCGTGCAACAAAGATATAGATGAACTGCTGGGTCTCCTCGCCCTGATTGAGCGCGCTCGGCTGGATCTCGGTTCTCGCAAACCTGGCCTTGGTCTTGACCTTGATCGGAAGCCTGTACATCGGGCCATTGATGGCAAGGATAGAAAGAGAATCCAGAACAACCCTCTGCGCCTTGATCCTCTTCGCCTCTTTCTCTATCAATGACATGATATCGACATTCGCCTCATCTATAGGCACCTTGAGGAATGAGACCCTATTCTTGTATTTGGCAAAATTCCAGCCGAACTGGACAGCCTGCTGCAAGAGATTCTGAGGCTTTTCCTCAATAGAGACATACAAGCCGTTCTCGCCTTTCTGGACACCTTCCCAGAGGAACTGGAGACCGAAGATACTCTTGCCAGTACCCGGACCGCCGCAAAGAACAATAGAACTCTTCTCAGGGAAACCACCTTGGATAAGCTTGTCAAGACCTTTTATCCCGCTGCTAACTCTTTTCATCTTTCCACCTCTTGGATATTGAATATTATATTCAGCTAATTCAGCTATTACTTATTAGGCTAGCATAGTCTGATTTAAATAGTTTTTGCAACATACTGCAAATTAGTACTGGAGAATAGAGAAAATTTCAATGAAATCTCAATCTGAAATATGGATCTAAAACATCAATCCAAAATATCAACCTGGAATATGAATCTGAAACATCAATCTGACTCCAGTTTTGACTTCACATGGCGAGAAAAAAACTCAAAGTCTGACTTCAACCCCTTCTTTTTTCTCCTAATATCATCCTCAGACATCTCATTGAATCTGGCATGGATCCTAAGCTTCTCCATTGAAGCAAAATATATCATCCCGGCAATATCCTTCCTGCTGAAAAAATCAGTCTCAAAACCAATAAGATCAGACCAGTGCCTGCTCTTCCTTATTGCCAGGGATATCTTCGACAAGGTGCTGAAATTAATCTTCACGCCAAACTTCTCAGGATCCCTGAACAATACAGAACCGGGATCTATCAGCATCAAGTAGCACATCGTAGCATAGACCGGATTTCCGACAAAATCATCCTTGTACTTCCGGGACATGCTGTACAATCTCGACATCATCCTCAGAGAATCCCTGACACCGCCCAGATCCTGGAAAGGCAATGGCGACATGAAAAAATATGACTGATGCACCTGATTCCTCGCAAGCAGGTGAAGCTGCTTCTCAATCTGGGCATTGGTATAATTGCGCCCGAGCCTCATCCTGAGACTCTCATCAGCAGTCTCCGGAGACATGGAGAAGCCCACATCAATCCCGGATCTTTTCCACATGGAGAGGAAGCCGGAATCCATGGGGAAGAAAAGCTCTCCCCTCAGCACCACATCAAGCCTCTCATTTTTCAGCTCTGAGAAGAATGAATCCAATGCTTTCCGGGGAAGCAGCCTCAGATCACCGTACAAAAAAATGTAGTCCCTGCCGATGCCCTTGAGCGCCCTGAACTGGCTGACAATATCCTTGATATCAGGATGAGAGACTGATCTGCGGCAGAAATTCGATGCATAGGAATCCTTTGATCCCCCACAGAATACGCAATCCTGGGTACAGCCCCTTATCATCGGTATGTTCGCCCGCCTAGCAGAAAAATCATCCTTCTTCTCGACGACAAGATCATATCTTGAATAATTGAAAGCCTGGGACCTTGGGACAGTGATCCCTGCTTTCCCGGATCCTGCTCTGGATCCCATCATGAGATTGCCCGGGAAAGCCTTCCTCTCGCCCAAGAGATATCTCACGATGTCAATGATCCTATGATCGCACTCAGCAAGTATTATGCCATCGACAAAACCAAAACGAGCCATGATCTCCTGCCTGAAAAATGTCGCAGAGAGGCCGCCCAGCACAACAACCGAATCAGGATATCTCCTCTTAAGATAGGAAGCCAGCTTCAAAGCAGAATTCGCATGCACGCTCCAGTGCAGTGAGATCGCGAAGATCCTAGACCTGAACCTGGAGAAGAACCTGTCCAAATCAATCTTGATATCCTTATCCTTGCAGAAAGAAGCAAGGTTGAGGATCCTTGTCTTATACCCAGCCATGTCAACCTGATCTGCAAGATTCAGCAGGCCCACCGGAAAACTCGGGAACTGGTTCCCGTAGCCAGTCTCAGAATCCAGGAATCCGGAGTATCCTGACCTAGGACTGATCAATGCAGGAGGATGAATAAAGAGGATATCATACATCCTTCCCCTTATCTGATCATACAATAAAAGAATTTGGGTTACAGGATTTGTATTATGGCATCAATAAATTATATAAAGACAGGTTGCAGGCAATCAGTGATGGAGAAGATAGTGCTAGACACAAATTTTGTCATGATCCCTGCTGAGTTCGGCATCGATGTTTTCAAAGAGATAAGGAATTGCTTGGATTGCCAATATAAGCTTTTTATTGTCGATAAAACAATCAAAGAGCTTGAAAAAATTCTGGAAAAGGGAAAAGGGAAAGAAAAAAGCTCTGCAAAGCTCGCTCTGGACCTCATAAAAGCAAAAGCTTTAAATATAATCCCAATGGAATCACCAGAATATACGGACCGCTTGCTCTTAGACTTGGGGGAAAAGGGATATATAATCGCAACCCAGGACAAAGAACTGAAAAGAAAACTCAAGGAAAAAGGAGCGAAGGTATTGACATTGAGACAGAAGAGAACAGTAATCTTCGGGTGAAAAAATGTTTTACAAGACAGAACTTCAGGATCACATAAGGGTGCCGCCGAACCTTTTCGGACTGCCAAAAGAGGAAGCAGTGATAAAGCAGATAAAGGCACAGTATGAAGGATACATATCAAAAGATCTGGGCATAGTGATTGATGTGTCGAGCGTAAAGGCTATCGGAGAAGGGGTCATCATACCCGGAGACGGCGCAAGCCACTTCGAGACGACATTCGAGCTGCTCGTGTTCAAGCCAGAGCTCCAGGAGATCATATTCGGAAGAGTGAAGGATATCGCTGACTTCGGCGCATTCATGAACATAGGCCCTATCGACGGCATGATACATATCAGCCAGTCGATGGATGACTTCGTGAGCTTCAGCAAGGACAAGACCCTGCTCGGAAGGGATACGAAAAGGAGCCTGAAGGTCAATGACAAATGCAGGGCAAGGGTCATAGCAGTCAGCTACAAGGACATAACAAACCCAAAATTCGGGCTGACCATGAGACAGCCTTTCCTCGGAAAACTCGAGTGGATGGATGAGGATACGAACAATCCCAAGAAGAAAAAATAGGTGACTTATGAAAAAGAAGGCATGCAAGAACTGCAAGATCTTTGTCGAAGGCGACGAATGCCCGCTCTGCAAGGGCTCCAACTTCACCACGACCTGGAAAGGGAGACTCTTCATACTCGATGCGAAGAAATCGCAGATTGCAGAAAAAATCAGCGCGAAAGTCAAAGGCGAATACGCCATAAAGACAAGGTAGATGAAAATGGATGTAGAGGTACTAAAGGAAAACGAGACACCGTTGCTTTCAAGGAAAAGATACACTCTCAAGATAGAGAGCACAGGAGCCACACCATCAAGGAAGGAGCTCATCAAGGCAGTGTCTGCAAAGATCAAATCAAACCCAAACCTGACAATAATCAAGCATATTTACCCGCAGTTCGGAGGGAAATACACTAAGCTCATAGCCCATGTCTACAAGGACATGGATGCGCTTGAGAAGATCGAGCATGAGTACCTGATAAAGAAGCACAAGGACGAGAAGAAAAAGGATGAGAATCCTGCCCAGGCAGACGCCAAGCCTGCTGAAGCCAAGGAGTGATCAAGATGGCAGACAAGAAAGGCAAGAAAGAGAAGAAGCCATTCAACAGATACAAGATGTACAAGATATCAGGCGACAAGCTCGAGAGGAAGAACAAGACCTGCCCGAAATGCGGCTCAGCAAGCTATCTTGCAGAGCACAAGAACAGGCTCAGCTGTGGGAAATGCAACTACACTGAGTTCAAGAAGTGACCTTTCTGAGAACCTTATATGCAATCTTTTCCTGCCCAAAGGCTGTCTTGGCAAGCTCCCTGTTGAGTATCTCAAAACTCCCATTAAGCCCATTGTTGTTCTTAAGGAAAGAAATATAACCGCCTGCCCTAGGATTAAGAAGTATATCCCCTTCAGCTGTCGAGAGTGAACCATTATACCTACCTTGTGACATCTGTCCGAAATACCTTCCGAAGAAATCATTCAAGGAAGCATCTTGAAGGATGCCATTCAGATCGACATCACCATCCAGCATACATAGCTTGAGCCCAAAATGATGAGTCCTCCTGTAGAGTCCTCTGAGTTCTCTCTCAAGCCTGGCAAGCTTTGAGAAGTCCTTTATCGGGTCGCCAGCCACCTTCCACCTGACCCCAATCATGGTATCATAAACATCGATATCAAAATTAGCGAAAGGCCCGAGGAAACCATCCCTGATCTGCCATATCCTGTCATTGATATCCTTCTTGTCCTCAATGCCATGTGTATTGAGCCTGTAAACAAGAACATACTGGCTGCCATAAGGCACAGTAGGTATGTTGACAACCACGCGAGGAGCCCCATTCGCAACCTCTGCCAATTCCTTATTCATCTCCTCAGACTCAGCCAGCCTTATCCTGAGCTCGCTTATCTCACGCTGATACCTATCAGTCGCTTCTTTTATCTTAGGCGCCATGATCCTCTCAGGGACCTCCTCTTTGTGCAATCTCTCGAGCTCCTCTGTAAGCTTAAGAAGGATTCCATGAGATTCATCCTGCTGTTCGGAAAGATCACGAACCATGGCCTCAAGATCAGAGATCCTGCCCTCCTTAATCTCGAGCGCCTCCACAGCATCACCATGCATCTGCATCAGCGCGGCATATTGTTCAGCAACACCAGCCAGTCCATCGAGCCTTTCGCGGGCAGACTCCAGCTCAACCTGGGCAGACTCAAGCTGCTTCCTGAGACCTTCATCACCATCGCTTGCTGAGAGAGCCTCACTCAGAGCTCTGCTATATTTAGCTTCCAATTGCGCCTTCTGCTTGGCCAAAGACTTCTTATGGGAATCCATCACCCGCGTGTACGCATCAATGTCTGCTTTGCGACATTCCTTGAGATGATTGACAGCGCCTTCAAGGACTTCCACTCTCTCCCTGCTTGCAAGATATAGGCTGACTGACATGTCCAGCAGCATATGGAAAGGTAGATAAGCTATCCCTGTGTCATTGTCTATATGGGCTTCCTGGAAAAATGAGAAAGGCACATGAGAGGAATCCTGCACAATCAGCTGCTTCTGATAGTCAAGATATGGAACCACTATATTGGAATAAAGACCAAACCTCTCTTCCATCTTCTGGAAATCAGGCAAGGTGCGACCAGATCCATGCTCTTTCACTGTGGCAAACCTGCAGACAGGGACATATCCAACAATGCTTGACAAATCAGGCCTGGCATCTGAAGCAGAAACAGATGCATCCTGCGCAGAAGACTTCTTCCCAGACAGCTCTTCGACACCGATCCCACGTCTCAGAAATATCTGGGTCATACTCTCCCCATCATGCCCTTTGACAGATTCCTGGACAGAGCCATCAGGGAGAATCATGTAATTCATTGTCTGGGTATCAATCCTGGATGGGTTCAACCTATCATCTATAGAAGAGACACTAAGATGCGATGTCTCAAAAACCGGGATATCTTCCGGCTCAGCATTCTTTGGTTTTTTCTTTTTGGGATCCATTTTAAGCATGCATCAATGCATTTATAGCAGGTCTGCGCATATAGTACATTGGCTCATTATTTAAATCTTTCGTTAAGTTTGTCACTCCAAAGTAAGTAAAAATGTTGTTACACCCCGTAACAACAGAATACTATAAAATTTCTATATTGTAAATAATATAAAAGCAGATTTGCCCAATATTTAAAAAGGATGATACATGAAACAGGTCCATGCAAAAAGCAAGAATACTGAACACAAGAGAGACCAAACAGATAATGAAAAAAATCGAAGAGCAGTGGGGTTTCAGAGGAGACCTGAGATATACATTCATACAGAATGAGAGGGACAAGATATTTGTCATAACCAACGACCTCAAACTGCTTGAAAAACCGGAAGACCTGAGGATAGATTCACTAGGACTCTATTTCGGAGAATTCAAGAACAACGAGCTCAGGCTGTCAATAGAAGGGAGCCAGATGATCGGACCAGGAGCCACCCATGATGTGATCGATCTCACGCGCGCCCAGATGATACAATGGTTCAAGGGGGATGACATCGAGATGGATATCGGAGGAGAACCGAGATATGTCATCATGAGGCATGAGAAAGACTTCCTAGGCACAGGAAGATACAAAGAAGGCAAGATACTGAACTTCGTGCCGAAGGCAAGAAGGCTTGACTACAAATATGCGGAAGATTAGGAATTCCAGATCCTGTCGCCGACATAATGGATGTTCCTGATGACCTTCCCCTTATCGATCCGCTTCATCTCTCCGGAAGAATACTTCGCCTGGCCGACCGCAAGCGGCTTGCCGTGCTTCTCATCAACAACCAATACCAAAGCGCCATCATGGAAATCATCAAAAGATACGATGCCTGGACGCATGATGTCAGCGCCGGAAGCGACAAATTTCACAGCACCCATGTCGACGACAACCCGGGACATCCGGATGCCCCTGCTGATTATGGCCTTCAGGGTAGGCAGGATGATATCCCCTGACACAAGACAGACAGGCGCACCATCAAGCAGGATAAAATCATCAACCTGCTCAACCTTATCCTTCTTAGAAAATGAAAGGCCAAAAGGAGACAGCCTCTGACCCAGCTCTCTCTTCTCGGAATTGCTGAAAACCTTCCTCATTTAAGGGAGTCCTCTAAAGGCTTCTTCTTCTCCTGCTGCATCCTCTGAGCCTCCTTCTCCAGATCAACACCAAGATTCTTGAGCTCCTTGATGTGCATCTGCATGAGCTGCTCAACAATGCCGACAATCTTCAGAAGCTCCTCGCGCTCCTTCGCCAGAGTGCTCAGAGAGCCCTTATGAAACCCAATCTGCTCATCTTTTGAAATATCAGCCATATTATCACCTTCTCCTTGGATTCATCCAGGGTTTATATTATTTCTCCTTCCTCATAAGCTCTTCAAGACGCTTGTGGATATTCATTATCGATTCCTGGGCAACACTCCTGTATGAATAGATATAATTGCCCAGCATGCCCACAATGACAACCAATGCTACTGTAGCCATCAGGACCTGATTCTTTGTCTTGTGGTCAATGCCACTGAACCATTCCTTTATCTCTGCACGGCCCTGCTCTGAGAAAAGCATCCCGAGATTCGGGAACTTCCTTGCAGTCGGCCTAGGAGCCTCCTGCTCAGGAACAGGTTCAGGCTGCTTCACAGGAGGAGGAGCACCTGTATCAACACGCTTGGCAGGAGCGGATTCCTTTATGATAGATTTATCAGCATCTTCTGTATCATCTTCTTCATAACTTTTTGGACAGTCCTCAGGACAGGTAGTTGAATCCTCATTACTATCACATGTCCCATCACCGCAAGTCCCTATCCCTGGTTCGTAATCGCCACCGCCACCGCTACTGCAATCTGCAGGACATGAGCTTGAAGTCTCTCCTGAACCACAATAATTGTTTCCGCATACCTCAGTGAAACTCCTTGTCTCACTATTCCCTGAATGACCACCCTGCGCAATGCACCTTATGTCCCAGTAACGGTCTACTATTGTCGGGGTATAAGTTATGAGTGTCGTGACATCCTCCTGTGTTGAGACATTTGTGGCCTTCTTGACGCCATTGACATACAAGCTGCAATTTGTCTCATCCAGCCTATCAGAAATGCTGAAGACAAATTTATTAGTCGTGGTATTCCAGAGCACATCATCATCGGGCCAATCCAGGTACACACAGAATCTGTCTCCCAGCAGGCTATATGAATTATTCACCCCTCCCTCAGATATGTACTTCGTATTATGGCAGATCAGATTGTCGCTGACAGTCGTGTTATAAGAATCACGCGTCAAGATCGCAGTTGATGAATTCTGGATCGTATTTGATGTTATGGATGCGAATGTCGAGTTCTGCAGATAGACACCCTGATTCACATCAATTATATTCTCAGAAATCTCCAGATGATCAGTCCTATTAAGGAAAAAACCAAATGTATAATTATGCAGTGCACAGTCATGCAAGGATATATTCGTCAGATTGATAATATGGAATGCAGAGCCTGAACCGTCACCTGTCAAGGATGCGCCATTGCATTCCACGGTGATTCCTGACAAGGTGATGTTGAATATCCCGTCAAGATTCTTGTCAACCAGACTATAAGACCCAAGACAGAGAGTGATGCTCCTGTTGACAAGCAGATCATCATATGGCGAGAGGGTGTCAGAATCATAAGGGGCACAGTCTGTCGGATCAGGGTCGCCGTCACTGTCTGAATCAAGGGCGGTCAAGGAGATATCCAATGAGTAATCTGAAATGTTAAATCCGGCAGAATTCATGGCATAACCACCTGCAGTTGTATTCATGGTATATAAACCCACATACAACGCGTCAGATACATTCACAAAAAATCCGGTCAAGAAAGGCACATCCACATACCCATTTGAATCTGATATCTTGGAAAATGCCACTCTTCCCAATCCATCCCATGCAACCACATTTGCATCCCCGACAGGCAATCCTTCTGTGTCATTCACATGAATATCAACATATTCTTTTACATGCACCTCATAATCCCCCTGTTCTATATCAATTTTGGAATTATTCACTGATGTGTTCACCAATGAAAGCACATGGGTTCTTGCGAACGAATTCGGATTTGTGATATAGACATCCTTAGTGGCACCACTGAATGAACTATCAAATGCAGATATATTGCCGAATTGCCCTATACCATTCAGGCCATACCTACTTCCTGCAGCCTGAATATTATGCATCTGCATTGAATTGAACCTACTGATCGGATTTGATGATGCACTAATGGCTATATTGATCCCGTCTCCGACATTCGCTATCGCCACAGAATTCTTAAATACAACATCACTTATCACATATCCGAATTGGATTGCTGCATAAGCAACATGAATCCCACTATATATGGAGGTAAGGTTGTCACCATAAAAGTTATTAGTGCCAATAATAATGGGATAATTATTGCCAGAGGAATTCACAAAGACATTTGACATGTTCAGGCTGTTGTTTAGGTCAGTACCCAAAAACTCCATTGTGCTGTCTGTCCTTATGCCAGAAACAAAGAAATCAATAGGCTTATACACATAAATGCTTTTGCTGTAATTGTATATATCACAATCAAGTATTGTCACATTATCTGAACCAGATTCTGAATAGATCGCATATCCTGACATATTGCCCCGAATCAGAGAACCATTGCAGTCGAGCACTATGTCGCTTGCATTGATTATCATAACACCATTGTTGCCGGTGTCATTCACCTGATAGACAAGGCCGCAGAGGACTGTGTCATCGTTTATGTAGGTGTCATCATCGGTAATATTAATGCATGCCAAGGCAGAGGTCGAGAATACAAGAGTGAATACCATTGCAGCAATCAACAGTGCAAATCTTGACATGCTTCTCATCTTCTTCAACCTCTTTTTCGAATAATCCTGCATCATCATCTTCTCCATCTTGTGCTCCAGGAGATCTTACCATCAGGCCCTATCTTCATGAAGTACTTTATCCTCTTCATCTCCTTCTTCAGCTCAAACGGAATCTCCTTCTTGGTATAGACCCTCGGCCTGAAATGCTTACTTGCAGCAACAAGAAGGTCAGATGTCTCCCTGCTTATGCTGTGCTTCTTCGACAGCTCATGGGATATCCTGCTCTGCTCAGGCGTGAGCTTATCAACTCCCAAATTCTTTATGCCTTTATGAGGACGCACAACACGGACTTTAGGCACCCAAGCAAGCTTCTTGAGCTTCAGCAGAGCATCAAATGAGGCCACATCCATGAATGCCTTAGGCGCCATGACACCAGGGGACAGGATGAACAGCAGAATCGCTATCGTGAGAAGCACTGTGCCCATGAACCTGTTAGGGAGAGGAGTAGGCTCTTCTATCACAAAGCCCCTGTCAGCCTCATGCCCTCCATCTTTGGTCTCTGGCTCCTCGCGGATCCCTGAATCAAAGAAACCGCCCTGCTTATGCTCTGGCTCATGACCAGGGCAATAACCGCAATCCTGAGGACAGGACTCACATGTCTCTCCGTCATTGCATATCTCATCAGGGCATTCAGGGAAATAAGTCAGATGCACGCCGCCACCGCCCTGGCAAACACCGCAGTCCTGAGGACAGTTCGAACATGTCTCAGAGCCGAAACATATCCCGTTCCCGCAGTGCTGGACAGGCCTGGGGCCAAGATCATTGACTGTGCCTGTGACATCAGCACCATTTGTGAAATTATAAGGATAATCCAGACCGGAATCACCATAGCCATCTGAATCTGAATCAGAAATATCCAGCGGAGCCGCAAGGATGTCGCTCCAATAGTTGCCTCTCGGCGTCCCTGTCGAATTATCATAGAACAGATTAGAGCTGTTGTCTGCAGAGGCCTGCAGGGTGTTTCCCTGGAAAGTGTTTGCGTGAATAATATTATCTACTGACAATGATGTTATGTTAATGCCCACAAGGTTCTCAATCATCAGATTGCCCCTGATGATGTTGAGATCAGAATCCTCAAGCAGGATGCCCTCTGCGTCATTATACCTCACAGTGTTGTTGGTGACATTATTAGAATCAGCGCTGTCAAGATGGATGCCCGGTCCTACGCTGTATTCCACAATATTATCGCTGATATCATTGCCTGAAGAAGCCACATAGATGCCTGAATCAGCCCCCTGGCTCAGGATGACACTGTTGCCTGTCACAGCATTCCCGCTAGAATAGAGCACAATGCCATCATTAGAGCAATTCATGAAAGTGTTATCCTCGATCACTGCGCCGTCCATATACACAATGACTCCATCACCGGCATTCTCAATGTAATTGCCCTGAAGCACAAAATCAGAGGTGTACACCTCAAGGTTGGCCATCAAAGAGCCGCCAAAATCATAGCCGCCGTCGATAAGTCTGGAATTCTTTATCAATAAGCTCGAGCCATCATCTGCGGTTATCACAAAGCCAGTCTTATGATACCCTCCGGGAGTGCCCGGATTCCAATTGCATCCACTGACAGACAGGCAATTCAGCTCGTTCCTAAGCTCATTACATGATAATGGCCGACATGGAACTTGCCCGATGGGACAGAACCCACTTGTCTGGACACATCCCAGAGGACATGACCTGGCACAACCTGGACATAATGCTGTACTTAAACCGCTGCAAAAACCATCTGTCCCCGGGACATAGACTGTAGGATTCAGAGTTGTGATTATGGATGCATCATCCTCTGTGAGCGGATCATTGTCTGCATCATCAAGAATCAAAGTGCCTCCGCTCTGGACAGTCACACCGAATTCTCCTGGATAAGAGCTGTCGATATAAATCGTGGTGTTGCTCAGATTGAGCGTCCCGCCGGATTGTATCACAATATCATAATCCGCAGTACATATCCCATGACTGATGCTGCAGACACCATCGATAATTCCCGAGTTGTTGTAAAGGCAGAAACAATTATCTGTGATGACAAGATCTATGACAGTGCCCTCAGAGATGGTCATGACAGAGTCAATACCGACGAGGCTGACATTCGGCTGGAAACCCGCCTTTGACGCGACTATCCTGTGGGGATTCATATCAGAGAAAGAACCGTCATTCTCCACCATGTATTCATAAGACATGAATTCAGATGTGATCCCTGCAATTGAGGTCAGACCTGAATATTTCTGAACAACAGATGAATCAGGCTCATATACCTCGACTGAAGCGTCTACGATGTAATTGCTAGACTGATCCATGACACGCACCTGCGAGGTCCACTCCTGGAGCTGCTGGCCAATGATGTTCGAGCCTGAACAGAAATCATTTGAGGCATTCATATCGGACCATGCAGTGACCGGCTCTGCGTCCAATGAATGGACGGCATATTCCTGATTATGGCAGATAGTGTTGTCCAGCACCACAATATTCGGAGCCAGCAGATAATCATGATTGAATATTCCGCTGCCTCCATTGGAATTGAGGGTGCTGTTGGTCAGATTTGCCAATGAACCAAGTGAGAAAACACCATGACCTGTGCTGTGAGAGACGGAATTCATGACAAAAGAGGCGCTGGAATTCTCCAGATAAACACCGTCCAATCCGCTCCTGTTGATATCATTATCAGTCAGGTTCGAATATGAATCCACGAGAACAACACCATAAAACAAATTACCCAGGATCATGTTGCCTGTAAGATTGAAATCCGAATCCAACAGATATACACCATACCGCACATTTCCGGAGATGTTATTTCCTATCAGATAATGGCCTGATCCCACTGCATACACGCCATCGGCACCATTAACAGTGATATTATTATCTTCCAGACTCGAAGAAGAGCCTGTCAGCCTGACACCGCTGACATCATTAGAATAGATGAGATTACCTGAAAGATTGCACCTGGAATCAGCAGAATCCACACCATCCCCTGTGTTGTCAATGATATGATTGCCTATTAAAGAGGCATTTGATACTGAAAGCGACACACCATCTCCAGCATTCCAAATAATATGATTATCAGTGAGGTTGAAATATGAATCAAGAAGACTTACCCCAGCCCCATCGTTATGAGAGATGGTATTCCCTGAAAGATTGCACCTTGATCCGGCCGAATTAATCCCAATCGCGCCATTAGAAGAGACATTATTATCCTTGAACACCAATCCAGAGACTTCAATATAGATGCCATGGATACCACCGCCGATTATTGAATTGCCATCAAACACAGCACCCTCTGTCGAGGACACAAACAAGGAATAACTCACCCCGCCCACCAGAGTATTATTCCTGAAGATGCTGTCATCACCGGAATACACCCTCATGTTCATCTGGTTATCGCTGAAACTGTTATGGGCAAACAAATCCCCGAGAGTACTGTTCACATCCATCCCAGACAATGAGCTTCCTTTCAGCGTGTTGCCCAGGAACGATGAATTGCTGTGCATGAGATTGTTATCCATTAAGATGCCTATGGAATTATTTTCAGCTGTGTTATCCGATACTGTCAGATTCCAGACATCCCTGAAAGAAAAGCCTGAATAATCATTCTCATATGCAGAATTCCCTGAGATGAGGCTGTCATTGCATCCGGAAAGAAAGAACCCATCTGCTGTATGATCATAAAATGAATTGCCTGATATCTCCATATCCACCAAGCCAGATCCGTACAAGCCTCCCCTATTATTCGAGAATATCTCGTTATCGATGATACTCCCGGACGAATCAAACACCTTCAGACCATAAAATTCATCATCCCATAACCGGTTATTAATCACTGAAATGTTATCTGAAATGTTTATATAAACGCCGCTTGAACCCAAAGATAGATGACCATCTTCTGAATTGCTGTATATATCATTGGATGAAATGACTGAATCATCAAAATTAATAAAATGCATCCCAAAAAAGCGGTTATCCCACACATCATTATCATGGATATAGGTCTGCGAGGAACCAGTCCCACGTATCCCATATTGTGAGTTACTAAAAATATTGTTTCGGGTTATATTTGTGTTATCGGCATAATCAAGGTTAATCCCATTATTGCAGTCTGAAATATTATTCTCAATTAAGGCATTATGGTGAATAGTATTAGTTATTCTGATCCCAGAATTAACACCATATATTGTGTTTGATCTTATTGTCACATTGTTTGAATTTATCCCAAATTGCATACCCTCTCCTGTCCCATTATGGATCCTGTTCCCGGAAACAAGGCTATCTGTCACATTAGATACAAAGATACCAAAACCGACAAAACTTGATATGTTATTATCAATTAAATTCAGATCAGGGCAGTTGTGTATCTGCACTCCCCCCCCAGACAGATTATATAACCTGTTGCCTTCTATTATTGGATTATCCGAATCATGTAGGATAAAAGCATAAACGACATCGAATATCTCATTCCTCTTAAGCACAACAGAATCAACATACCTGGCATATAATCCATGGTAAGGCGCTTGTGTCTGATTACCCATCCTGCTCAAAAAGGAATCCTCCATCCTGAGATTACCATACCACACCTGCATATAAGCAGAGTAATCCTGATCATATGTCGATATGAAAGAACCATCCAGTATTGTCAGATTGCCACCATTGGAATACATACCATATTCACAGTCAAATGAGTTGTTGAAAAGTATGGTCGTGTTTGACATCCCCAGTATGCTGCTGGATACTCTGAGATCACCATTCAGGATTATCCCTGTATCCTCACAAAAGGTGTCAGAATTGACAATCCAGTCTCCGGAAGCAGGTGGCTCGATGCCTGTGCAGTCACCTGCATCATACAATACAGTGAAACCACTGCCTGATGCAGAAGAGCCTGTCATGATGGACCTGCCTGTATGGAGGTTTGCAGGCCTCTCCACGACAATGGTCTGATCGGCTGCATTGCGGTCTGAATCGAACATGAAAGGTGCGCTGAATGCAAGAACTGCAAGGACAACCAGGAGAATCATGCTTAAAGTCCTCATTTTATCCAACCTCTGCCCTCATCTTTCTTCTGCTTGATGAGGAACTCAAATCCATGGGAGCGGTTCGCGAATATCTTCTCAGAGATCCTCTTGTCCAGCCACTCGAGAAGCTCCCTGTCAATCGACACTGTTATGCGTTCTTTCATTTTTTAGACCAGTATAGGCTAGTGCATACTAATACTTAATTATGTAGTTTTTGTATTAAGTAATATTTAAATGTATCTATTTGTATAATTATGTACTAATTAGTAATAGATAATAAGAATAATACATATTAGTACATACTTAAATATCATTATCTATCTTTTTAGAAGGAAACAGGAAAACAGGGGCATATAGAGAAAGAAGGGGAAGAGAAAATAGGAGGAATAAATGAAAAAACCGCAGAATCAGCCAAAAACCGATTTAGCCCTCCTAAGAAGGTCTTCAGGATCAAACGGCTTTGTTATGTAATCAGCGCTGCCGCCCAAAGAGAGGGCCTTCATCTTGTCAGACCATTCTCCCTTTGCTGTAAGGAATATTATCGGGATGCTTTTCATGGCCTCATCGCGCTTCATGACCCGCATTGTATCATAACCATCCATCTGAGGCATCATCACATCAAGGAGGACAAGACTGGGCTTATGCTTCCTTATCACATCAAGCGCCTCCTCCCCTGAAAGGGCGCCATGAACCTCAAAGTCATCCTGCAGCGTCATCTTCACCAGATTCAGGATATGCTGCTCATCATCCACAACCACAATCTTTCTCTTCATAACAACACCTCCTACTTCTTGATCATCCATCATTCACTCAAATCAAAAAAACATCATATCTCCGGCGGGCAGAAGACATGCCAGCCCATGCTATCATTCCCCTTAACAAAAGGGCAGTCATCATGGCTGCAGTCGATATGCTCCCAGCAAATCTTCTCCTCAGGCATCTTATCAGTCTTCCTCAGAGGCAGGGCAAAGCTTATCATGGTGCCGACACCGACCTTGGACTTGACTGCAATGAAGCCATTATGCAATCCGACAAGCTCCTTGAATATCGCAAGACCCAGGCCTGTGCCTCCCTGAGACCTGGTGAGCTTCGAGTCGACCTGATAGAACCTCTGGAACAGCTTGGGTATCTCAGAGCCCTCGATGCCAATGCCTGTATCTGACACGCTTGTGACCAGAAACTTAGAGGTCGGCTTCACTGATATCTTGACAGTGCCTCCTTCATCAGTGAATTTGATTGCATTTGAAACCAGATTCGTGAGCATCTGGTCTGCCTTGTGCTTGTCTGCATAAACCTTCGGAAGAGCAGGCGGCAAATCCTTCTTTATCACAATATTCTTCTTCAGGGCCTGATGGATCATCCTGTTGTTCACAGAATGGATCACCTTGGCCATGTCTATCTTCTCCCTGTTGAGAGACATCTTCCCTGACTCGAGCTTCGAGAGGTCGAGTATGTCATTTATGAGAGCGGCGAGCTTGTCAGACTCTGTGTTGATGATCGAGAGGCATTTCCTCTGCACAGCATTGTTCTTTATCCTGCCCTGGAGCATGAGCGATGCATAACCCTTTATGCTGGTCAGGGGCGTCTTGAGCTCATGGGAGACAATGCTCACAAAATCAGACTTCAGCCTGTCAAGCTCCATGAGCTTCTTGTTCTTCTCCTCAAGCTCCTTTGTCTTGGCCTCGAGCTCCTTTGTCGCCTGGAAAATCTCCTCCTGAAGCGTCTTGTTGAAATTATCGACCTTATGGTAAAGACGGGCGTTCTCTATGGACATAGCGACACTGTTTCCGAGCACCTGCAGCTCAGAAAGCTTGCCCTCAAACTCATTCAGCCTGTCGCTCTCGACATTCAGTACACCTATAAGCTTGTTATGGACAAAAAGGGGAACAGCAGCCTCTGACTTCGTATCAGGAGAAGCACGGATATATCTCTTGTCCTTATCCACATCATTGATCACCAGCGGAAGGCCCTTCTTGGCGACCCAGCCTGTGATGCCCTCACCTATCCTGAGCCTTATCCTGCTCATGACAGATGTATCATAACCGTCTGATGCGACAGTCATCAGATAACTCCCTTTCCTGAGCAGGATGGCAGTCCTCCTGCCGCCCAGAAGCCTCAGGGCCCTGTCAAGGATTATATTGAGCACCTTGTCAAGACGCAATGTGGAGCTCATAGCATGACTGATCTCCAGCAGGCTCTTGAGCCGCTCGGTGTCCCTCTTGACAGTCGAATAGAGCTTCGCATTCTCTATGGCAACTGCAGCCTGGCTGGCCAGGATAGTCAGCAGAGATTTCTCGTCATCATTGAACCTCCTACTGCGCTTCGTGTAGATGTTCAGGGCGCCGAGGGGAGCTGTCTTGGAGACAAGAGGGACAGAAAGGAAAGATGTCAGGCCTGCCTTCTTCGCAATAGCCCTGTGCTGGAACCTGTTATCATTCTGCACATCAGGGGATTCCTGTATCCCCCTTGTCATTATCGCCTTACCTGTAAGGCTTCCCTGCAACAGGACCGGATCCTTCTGGATATACTCCTCTCCAAGATTATAGACTGACTCGACCTTCAGATTCTTCTGGGACTCATCCAGGAGGAGTATAGAACAGACATCCACCCTGAAAAGCTTGACAATCTTTATTATTATCAGGTTCAGGACCTTCTCAATATCAAGAGTGGCAGCGAGGGTGGATGACACATCCTGGACAGCAGATATCCTCCTCAACTTCCTCTCATTCTCCCAGAGAAGATTCTTCTCCTCAGTCACATTGTTCCATTCAATCAGCACACCCTGATAGGCCCTGCTGACAAAAATAGGATTGAAACAGCACTTGAAGAAAAAATCCCTGCCACCCGCAGACAGGGTCAGCTGGGTGGTGAGCGTTTTCCTCTTCTTCGAGAATTCCCTGAACGACTTCATGAAATTCTCATCATCTATGCTGATCCCCGGATTCCCGATGAAATCAGAACCGAGCACATCCTTCCTCGACAGCTTCAGAATCCTGAGCGCAGAGCTGTTGATGTTAGAGACCCTGTCCCTGCTGTCCAATATTATGACAGGATGGCTCATATTCCTGATCAGGATATCGTCAGGGATGTTCATCATGCCACCCTTCCTTGATCTGGCCGCCATCTTATCCCATCGCCTCGATCGCCTTCATTATCCCTGAGCCGCTGAACTTCTTCATACCGAGGGCAATCCTATCCCTCACTGCAGAGACATCCTGGCCATTGTACACGAAAGGAATGAAGCTCTCGAAATCCTCCATGATGCCCTCCACAAACCGCTCTTCCCTACCTGTCAGGACACAGAACCTATTCCTGCCCATGGCTCCTGCGAAAGCTATGCTGCCCTTGTGGCCGTCAGTCCTGTGCGTGAAGAGATTAGAGACAAGCCTCTGCACCTCATTCGACCTCTTGTAGCCGAAGCTCTCCTGGAACTTGCCGATATTATTGAGAGTGAACACATAAAGCCTGGCATCCTCCAGCGGCACCCTGCCCAATAAGGAGATGAGCTCCTTCCTGGGATCGACACCTATGGACCTCCCAAGATCCGAAGAATCGAACACAGACCTCACCATGGCCCTCAGCTCTCCAGGATCAAAAGGCTTGACAATATAATCCTCAGCACCGACATCAATGCCGTCCATCTTCTCCGCAAGCTTCCCTTTGGCTGACAGGAACAGGACAGGGATGTGGGCAGTCGCCTTGTTAGACTTGATCTTACGGCAGACCTCATATCCGTCTATGCCAGGCATCATGATATCAAGGATGACAAGATCCGGAGACCCGAGATAGACCTTCTCCATGGCATCAAGCCCTGAGAAGGCTTCCAGGACATCATGATCATCGCCGATCGTGAGCTTCACCAGGTCCACAATATGGGGTTCATCATCAACAACAAGCACCTTCTTCCTGCCGCCTGACCTTAGCTTCCATATCTTAGCCTGCGCAACAACAGAAAAATCTATCTTGCCCTCTGACCTCAGCACCTGGAGATATTTGGAGACAGTCAGCCTGTTGTGGCCGATGCCCTTCGACAGCTCAAGGCTGGAAGCGCCCGGATTCTCATTCAGGTACCTCAAAACCTTCCCCTTTATGCCTTCATCCAAATTTATCACCTTTTGACATCCAATCTCCCTGCAAAAAATGAATCCACCTTATTCCTGAGAAGCTCAGGCTCAAACGGCTTGGGGACATAATCAATCACTCCAAGCCTTCTCGCCCTGTCGACGTCATCCTTGGAATGCTTTGCACTCAGGATGATGACAGGCATATCCTTTGTCCTGAGGCTGGACCTCAGCTTCTCGAGAAACGCGAACCCGTCGATCTTCGGCATCATCAGATCAAGTATCACCAGGTCAATATCATCTGACATCCTCTCTATGGCTTCCATGCCGTCCTTTGCAGTGACAAGATCATACGACTCCTTCAGCACCATCTCCAGCAGAAAATTTATCGCGAACTCGTCATCCACGACCAATATCTTCTTCCTTAGCAAGCTGGTTTACCTCAGATCAGATTCTGCTGGATCTTCTCGATAAGCTCGGAAGGCTCGAAAGGCTTTGTCACATAATCTATAGCGCCTGAATCGATGCCCTCGAACTTGTCTACAAGCTGGTCCTTCGCAGACAGCATGATTATAGGTATGTTCCGTGTCGCCGGGATGTCCTTCAGCCTCCTGGTGACCTCGAAGCCGTCAAGGCCGGGCATCATGATGTCCATGGTTATCAGGTCCGGCTGCTCTCTGATTGCCATCTCTACAGCCTCCTCGCCGGTATAAGCGCCGAGGATCGTGTACTGATCGCTCAGGCTCATCTTTATGAGATCAACTATGTGCGGCTCATCATCCACGACCAATATCTTCTGCTTGTGCGATCCCACCCTGATGTTCTCCTTCTGCCTGTCAAAAATCTCACTGATGCTCTCGGGCTCATACATCATCGCCGACAGCTCATTGAGTGTCCTGCTCCTCATCTTCTTCCTGTAGAGCTTCTTTGCCTCATTAACCGAAATCTTCATCTCCACCACCCCTTTCAGCATACTGATCATTTCAGTATACAGTTATGATAATCATAATTGTATATGAACTTAAAAAGGCTTTGGCAAATTTTTTGTATATGAAAAAAAATAAAACTTTTTCCACTCTGAAGTTAACACATTATTAAGTGTATAAACAAACTAGATATGAAGCATATAAACAGACTATGAAACATAAACAAACAAAACAAACCTTGTGCATATAACCAAACTTAGATATGCCACAAACAAAGAGAAGAACAGAGGGCGAAACAGCCTGATAATTGATAACACTTATAACTTATGACATCCCCGGGTGATGCAATGGGGGTCTTTGAAACACTTGAGAATGCACTGAATGGTTCAGTGGAATTCATAAGGGAACATTTCGGAAACCATCTCATAGCCATACTCATACTGTTCATCGGCTTATTCATAGGAAGATTCTTCGAGAGGCTCATACACAAGAGCCTTTCAGAGATAGAGCTCAACAAGATAATCAGGAAAATCATAATAACAGAATCAGATTTCGAGAACCTGATAGCAAAATCCGTGAGCTACCTGATATACCTTGTCAGCGTGATCCTGTTCCTCGTCAAGATAGGGGTTGTGAAGACACTGTTTTGGATAATCGTGGTGATAGCAGCCCTGCTCGCCATATCATCCCTGCTGTTCGGGGTAAGAGACATGATCCCGAATCTCTGGGCAGGATTCTTCATCGGCAGAGGAAAGAGGCACAAGACAGGAGACAGGATAAGCATAGGCGATGTCGAAGGCACCATAAAAAAATTCTCGATAACAGACGTCGTCGTGGAGACCTATGATGGAAACCTCATGCACTTCGCAAACTCCAAGATAGGCAAGGAATTCAAGATAAAGAAGCTAAAGAAGAGTTAGGCTTGCGACCGGCGTATATGTGACTGTACCAGGCTTCCTGTAGGCGAGCCTATAACCTGACATACCATCACCAGTGACTGAAAGCGCATCCACACCTGCCAATTTGGCCATGGCCAGAGCAACAATCCCATGGAAAGGATCCCCCTTACTCGGGGAGAAACCGAGGGCCTGCTCAAGATGGGAAATATTATCATATTCCCCTGAAAGAGGCTTCAACTTTGGGTCAGCCGGCAAAAAATACAGGGGCCGATTAGCCGGAATCCCAGCCTCATTCCTTATCCTCAATATACCACCCCAATGCAAGAATTCAATAATCCAATCCGGATTCAATTCCCGTTGCCGAGCATCTCGAGCATAGAAACAAGATTCCATATCTGGGTCCGGGTATAAGACTGGAGGTTAGTGTCGTCAGCGACCTCCTCGATCTCTGTCAGGGCCTTGTTTATCCTTATCGAGAGCTCAAGATCCTCCTTCAGTATATCTATGATGGTCTCAAGCTTTGATTTGACGTTCTTAGGGACAGTATTATCCTCAAGAAGCTCGTGAATGACCTCGACAATGCCGCTTATCTCCTCTTCCATATTAATCACTTCTTCTCCTTCCTGATGGTCTCCATCACTTCAGTCTGGACAGACTTAGCCTTGTCTTTCAGAGAATTCTCCTGCTTCTCGATGTTCTTGATCCTCAGATTCAAAATATCCTGCTTCGACCCAAGCTCCTCCTTAAGGGGCTTCTTGTCAGCAGCAACCATGATGTTGCCCACGATCCTGTATGCCTTATCGGTCCTGTCAAGCTCGCTCAGCGCTGACTCGACCTCCATGAGCTGGGCCTGAAAACCCTGCTTCTGAGAAAGGAGCTGATGCATGCTCTGCTCGATCATGGTCAGCTGGTTTATCTTCTGTTCTGTCTCCTTGTCCATGTCAAAGCACCCATCTTCTCATAAACTATGATATATTTGCAAATCGTGTTGAGCGTAATCCTGAGGGCAGTCGCATCCTCGGCGGTTATCCTGAACTTCAGGAGGCTTCCCTTCATCTCCACCCTGACAGATGACCTGTCCTTGTCCCTCAGCTCCTTCTCCAAAACCTTCCAAAGCCCGTCTACTTCCCCACGCACCTCAATCTGGGCAGAGTACATCTTATCTTGCTTACCTTGCCTTGACCTTCGTGAGCGAAGTGCGAGGCTTGAACAGGATCTTGCTTCCGCAATAAGGGCATCTCACCTTCTTCCTCAGAAGCTCAGTCGAGATCTCCTTGTGGCACTGGAAGCATTTGTAGAGAACCATTTTATTCTTCAATCTCCTCCAAAGATCTGAGAGCCGGAACCTTTGTGACAAAATAAGCCTTGCTCGTGAACTTAGAGAGGCACTTGGAGCAGAAGAATATGCCTGCCGCCTCCCTCTTCACCTTCAGAGAATTGCAGTAAGGGCATTTCTGCCTGGCCTTCTGAACCTTCTCAACATCAGCCACCTTGGCCCTGATCTTCCTTCCATACCTCGGACCAAATCTCCTAACTGACCCGAAACCTTTCTTTGAAGCCATCTCGATTCTCCCTCAGTCCACAGCATGCATATATAACAATGAATTATTATGGACCTTGGAAAAAAGGCACCCCTTTATAAATATTATGAAATAATGAATCATTTTTAAATACATCTAAAACGCGTCCAAAAGGCTCCAGACCTAGAAATTCGCCTCATATCTCAGGATTGCGGCAATCTTGCCAAGATCCCTGAGCTGAACACCCTCCCTTGTGTCAGTGCTGATGATCTTCACCTCAGAAGAGAACTTCCCGGCAATCTGAGAGAGCTCCTCGATCATCCCCTCCTCCAGTTCCTCAGACAAAAGCAATGTAGCCACAGCACCTGCCTCAAGCATCCTCTTGGTCTCATCATACCCATAAGCCACAGACTTCTGGGATGTGGCAAGAAGCTCAAGGAACTTCGTGACTATCTGCTTCTCCTCTGCGACCTCCTCCTTGGCAAGCACATCCTGGCACTTGTCAAGCAGCTCCTGCAGGCCGAACTCTTCGGTATAAGAAAGATCCTTTATCGCGAGGATCTTCTTCTTGAGATCATTCGTTATGAAATCACCGTCGACAAACTCATACTTAGTCGGACCGGGGCCGCCGATCAGGATCCCTTTTATCTCAGTCAGCTTCGGAAGGAACTGGTCCTTCATGTAATCGCCGACCCTCCTGTAGAAATCCCTTGCAGAGAGCTCCCTGTTGGCTGCAAACCTCGCAGCAGACTGCCCGCCCGCCCTGAATTTCCCAGGAACCTCAGAATGAGTCTTCACCAGGGGGATTATCGCCTTGCCTTTCAACAATGCTACAATGCCGTCACGCCTGTCCATCACAACCATGCCATAGATCTCTTTCTCCTCAACCATCTCCCTGAGCGGATCAAGAACAAATTCCTTGTCACAGCGATAGACCCTGATGTTGAGCGGAACCGGAGGCTCAATGGACCAGACCTGCACATTAGGCTGGCCTTCTTTCTCAGAAATATTGCCTGCAAATGCTGCAAGGCCATGCTCCGGAGTCTGCTTGAAAAGCTTGAGATGCTGGATCATCCTCTCAAGAGCGCTGATGACATTCTTCCTTGTGCCGGCAGATTTGATATTTGTGGCAGTACCCTGCTCCTGGAAGACATGATTTATGATCTTATTGAGATCATAGCCGGCAGGAATATAGACTGTGACAAGCTCAGTATGCCTGCCCCTATAACGTTCTATCTCCTTAATGAGTTTCTTCAGCCTGAAGCGCTGTTCAGGGGTTATCTTTAATTCTGCCATACCATAAACCAAAAACCAGCCATATATAAATTTTAGTGTGTTTTATAAAGTCTTGATAAGTCTGTCTAACCGCTTATTGAACTCTCTGGCCACATCCAGAATATGCTGAGCAATCTCTTCAGAATAAATATAATGATAATCAGCACCTTCCCTGCTGTCAACAGCCGCGTTGAAATCATTTACGAAACGGGATTCAAGCTTCCCTTTTTTATTCAAATCTTCCAGAACAACTCCGATTGCGAAATGCCTTCTTTCCTTATACCCTAACCTGAAAAGCAGAGCCCTGCCAGAATGAAACATCGAGTAATAACTCTGGATGATGCTCCACTTGAAATCGAGTTCAGTGAATGCCTTGCCTGCTTTCTTCATGTCATAACCTGCTTCAACCAATTCTTTCTTTATCAGATTTGGATCTATACCTATCCTGACTAAGAATCCTTGCTCCAGACACTCTTTGATGTTCATTGCAGCAAAATCTTGTCCTTTTCCACTCTCTCATAAAACGCAGGATCTTTCCTTGCGACAAAGGACCAATCCAATGACGTGAAAACAGAAATATTAATCTTTCTCCTGATTTTTGATGAAATTTTCGAGAAATCTGAAATAATTCCTTCTTTTCGCTTATTGCCGATGATCAAAATGTCAATATCACTATCCTCTGTGTCTTCTCCTCTTGCGCAGCTTCCATACAGATAAGCGGTTATTTCATGTTTTCTGCTAATGATTCTTATTTTTTCAAGGAGAAGGAGGTTATGCAGGATCTTCAGCTGCTTCACAATAATATTCTCTCTGTTAAGCCAATGAAGATTAGTGACTCCTATCTTTTTTATTCTTATCATGTCTTTTCTTATCAACAACCCAAGCCATTTGATCATAGTAGCTTTTGAAATCTTTATCTTTACCCTCAATTCTTTCTGAGAATATTGGGCTGTGGGATTCTCAAGCAAGAAAACAAGTATTCTCATTGCATTCTTTTCACCTAATATCTCAGCCATGCCCATAATTTGATATAGGAATAGGTATAATTATTTAAACCTTTTGGTTCAATTTGATGAACCTATGTTGCAAGGGATGTGAAGTTTGCAAACAGTATTAAGAGCATTAAAGAAGAAGAGAAAAAAAGGAAAATAATTATTTCTTACGCTACAAGCCTAGAGTGGATTATAATACGCCATACAAGTATCATAGGAACCACCCATATACCAACAGTATACATATTTCTTGTAGCAATCCCAAAATCCAGTGCAACTATGTCCTCGATAAAGAGGAGCAGAACATCCATAACATTGATTATAACATGCATCATAGTATTCTGGACTGTATTCACCATCACAAGTTTCAACACAGTCTGAACAAGCCATCCCAGATGCTACAACCTTAGGTATATAATTAACTTGCCCTAATACATCTCCACCTAGATCATCAGTGACTGGAGCCTGAATATAGCTGACTGTCGGGGTTGCTGCTGGCCCTTTACCTGTAATCAGCACAACCAATGCAACAATTGCAACTATTGCAACAATCGCAAGATATGCAAAACTGCCTTTTGATTCAACTTCCATCTTTTCACCTCTTTTGGTAATCTGAATAGATTATTCTACCCTAAATGTATACTAATATATAAAGATGATTGTTGCTACATAGGAAAATAAACATTTATTAATCAGCTTTCCAGCAAATCATCAAGAGGTGACCATCATAAACAAAATATTCATTCTGCTTTGCCTTACAATCCTGATAGCGGGCTGCGGAAAGCAGACACCGCCAACAGAGCAGAAAGAGACAACAGAGGACATAACACCACCCAGCCAGCCAAGCATATCCAGCGATCTGCTTGACATCGCTGATTTCGAAGCAGCAGGATTCGACATGACAGGCCTGGATAAAGGCAGGGGCGCAGCAGGCAGCACAGTATTCAGGACAACAGGAGATTATCCCTTAATAAGGCACTCTGTATTTTATTTCAAATCTCCGGGATTGCCTTCAAGAACACAAAAGACAAATCCGTGGATAAATGCACTGTACCAGGGCTTGTCGAAGACGGACAATATAAAGTTGTGAGAGAATTCAGCGATGGATCATATGTGTTCTCATGCAAGGTCCCAGCCAACACACTGACATTGTGCGTTGCAAAGGGAGAGCATGCATTCCAGGTCACATTCCCGAAGGATGATGCAAACCTGCCGAAAGCAGAGAAACTTGCAGGCATCATCGCAGGCAAGATCTGAATGTGCAGTGACCAGAAGGCTGAGAATTCAATCATGCAAAATTCTGAACCTCTATAGACAACAATCTGTGCTTTCTCATAGGTTGAACTTCCTATCTGATTATCAGATTCCTATCATCGATAGCTTTAAATATGTGTATACATGATGTATATACTATGGAAGTCAAGGCACAGATCAAGGAATGGGGAAACAGCTATGGCATCAGGATATCAAAAAGCGATGTCAGGAAATTAGGCATTGTGAAAGGAGAGACTGTCCACCTAAAGATAAGCAAAAATGAATATGATATCGACCAGTTTATCGGCATATGCAGAGGAGCAAAACCATTCATAAGGGAAAAAGAGGACAGATATTGAAATATGTCATTGATTCTTCAGCGTGGATCGAATTGTTTCTGGGGAGTGCTGAAGGCAAGAAAGCTGCAAAAGTAATCAAGAACCCAAAAAATGTCATAATAACAAGCGATGTAACATTTGGTGAAATATACAGCTGGGCTATGAAGAATGGTTTTGATGCTGGCAAATTAATGGGATGCATAAGACAAAATTCTGAAGTGTTTGAAACATATGTCAACATCTGGATCGAAGCAGCTGATCTGCGCGACAGGAGGAGAGAGAAAGCGAAGAAGTTCTCATTGATCGATGCCATCATCTACAGGATCTCGCAGATGACCAAGGCAAGGCTGGTTACAAAGGACAAGGATTTCAAGGGACTGAAGAATGTGATCCTGTTGTAATATTTCTAAACCTTTATAAATAACGAGTTTTGCTTATCTGATACTCCTTGGGGCTGTGGGGCAACTGTTTCGTCAGTTGAGTGCGTTAGCGACTCCTAGTCGCTTCGCGTCCGGAGTCCCTAGAAAACCTTATTGGGGCTGTGGGGTAGCTTGGATGGCAGGGCTCTTGCTTTGCCAGAGCAACTATCCTCTCTGGTTTGGGGCCAGATGACCCCGGTTCGAAACCGCTTATGCGGCGAATGTCCGGGCAGCCCCAGTTTTTAATTCTGGGTTGCGTATAATATCTTACGGGCACATCTTAACGAAATATTTATATATTGATGTGCCCATACATATCATATGACATACATTGAGACTATCAGAAGAGGGAATAAAAAATATTATTATATCACAAAGAACATTAGAGCAGATATTAACAGATGGAAGAAAATCAGAATTTATGTCGGAGATAAGAAGCCAACTAAAGCAGAAATCAAGAAGCACGCAGAAGAGATTGAGAAAAGAGCAGAAAAAGAAGGCCTGACCAAATCAGAATATGTCTATTTGTCAATTAGAGATGCTGAAACACTGCAGGATTTAAAAGAAAGCTATAAAGAGTGGGTGAAGAAAACACCTGAAAGCATCAGGAAAAAGTTTTATGATGATTTTGTTATCAGATTTACTTACAACACCAATGCCATAGAAGGAAATAGGCTTACTTTGCGACAAACTGCACTTATTCTCAAAGATAGAGTGCTTCCCTCTGGTGTGCGAGCATCTGATTACCATGAAGCTGTCAACGGGAAGGAGTGTCTAGAATACTTGAAATCATACAAAGGAGGATTAAACAACAAGCTTCTAGAGAAAGTGAATGGTATTCTGACAAAAAATACTGATGTTAGTTATAGCGGGAGAATACGATTTTTTGATGTTAAGATTGAGGGTTCTAAACACACCCCACTTTCAAACGAGAAAGTGAAAAAACACTTATTGAATATGTATAAATGGTATAGTGCCAATAAGAATAAACTCCACCCATTTGAGCTGGCAACCCTGATTCATGCCAAAATCGCCTGGATCCATCCGTTTGAGGATGGCAACGGAAGAACTGCTCGTGCGATCATGAATTGGCTTTTAATCAAAAATGGCTATCCAATGTTCTTTATTCCATTTTGGAGAAGAGAAGAATATTACATGACCCTGGAGGAAGCTGATAAAGAGAATTTTAAAGATTATGTAGCCAGAATGTTACGGTTGATTATTGACCAAGTAAGATATTACGGGCACAAAAGGGAGAAAAAATAAGGTGTATGGGCACAGGGTGGATTGCGCATAATTGCTGTTATGTGTTTTTTCTGCAAGAAAAAATCGCGAAGTGAAACGTGGCGATAGTATGATGCAGAGAAACCCGTTCATCGAGTGCGAAGCACAATCCTAATATATAATTAAACCAAGACTTGATAAGGAACCAATAAAATTATCAAAAAAAGACAAAATCACATTCGAGAAAGTGATGAAGAAAATTGAAGAGATCCTCTCCTGTGATATTGACCATTATAAAAATCTGAGATATGATATGAAAGAATCCAAAAGAGTCCATATCAATCATTTTGTCTTGATCTTTAGTTATAATAAAGAGAAAGATCTTGTATCATTTGAAGATTTTGACCATCATGACAAAATCTACAAGAACAAATAGATCATGATAATCGCTCCATGAGCTGAAGGATCCTGAGAATCAAGAGAAAATGACAATGAAGAATCGTCTTGATTAATTTTCATATACGATTTCTGGGATCAATCAAAAGGTTTTAATAATCCCTTTTCTGGCATATGTTCAATCGGGGTGCTAAACTAGTGTCGATATGGAAGATGGTGGAGGAGATCAAGGGATTCAAGGTGGCAGATCCCTCGATGGTGAAAGAATCATATGAACTGCTGTTCGAGAAGCAGCTGCCCTACAAGGCAGTCCTGCGATACATCAACAATTTCTCGCCCTACGGCGGAAACATCAGGATGAACTTCAGCACAATTGAAGTCAGGCTCAGCAAGAGATGGAAGAATGTCAGCAGGGAGATACAGATGGGCATCATACAGGAGCTCATGACAAAGCTCTTCAAGAAGCCGCGAAGGACAATGCACATCGACCTCTACAACAACTTCGTCAAGAACCTCCACATCGCGATACCCAAGACAAAGATCGATCCGCTCCTGAAGGAATCATTCGACAGGGTCAATGACAAGCACTTCAGCGGCATGATAGAGATGCCCAACCTTGTCTTCGGGAGATTCTCGACCCACAAGATGGGAAGCTATGACTACAAGAAAGACACGATATCGATCTCGCGCATCCTAATAGAGGACCCTGAACTGCTTGACTATGTGATGTATCATGAGATACTGCACAAGAAGCACAAGTTCCACAGATGGAACGGCAAGAATGTATACCATAATTCCACATTCAGGAGAGATGAGAGAGCGTATCCTGGCCATGAAGAGATGGAAAGCAGACTGAACAGACACATCAGGAAGAACATGTGGAAAAGGGCATTTTTCGGCAACAGGGGATAAAAAGTCCCAAAAAGGCAGAATTCAGGCACTACAAAGGCTGGGAAGCGTCATCCATCTTTCAAAATCTATATATATTACCTGTTTTCTTCTAGCGATATCATATCAAAAACCACCAGTCAATTGATGGGTGAAATCTTATAACTTCAAAACACAAATTGAAGTGGTTTTTGATGCTCAAAATACCATGACTGATGGTTTTTGGAACAACAAAACACCATACTGATTTAAAACCAAATAGTGGTATTTTGTTGTATAAAAAGGTGGAATCATGGAAAAGAAGGTCTCACATGTCGGTGCGTTGCAGAAAGGAAGCCTGGTAATAATAGACGGCGAAGCATGCAAAGTCATGAGCACACAGGTATCAAGGCCCGGAAAGCACGGCCATGCAAAAGTCAGATTCGATGCAGTAGGGATAATAGACGGCAAGAAAAGGAACATCGTGCTGCCGGCACACGACAACATCGAAGTGCCGCTGATAGACAAGAGGAATGCCCAAGTCCTCTCGATTGCAGGCAACAAGGCCAATGTGATGGACAATGAGACATTCGAGACATTCGACATGGAGATACCTGAAGAAGTCAAGGATGTCACAGAAGGATGCAATATCCTCTACTGGGTCATACTCGGAACAAAGATCATGAAACAGGTAGTCAAAGGAGATGAATGATGACAAAATTCCCAGAAGTAATCAAAAGGAGATATACAAATGTGTTTGTCTGCAGGAGATGCAAATCCAAGATAAGGGCGCCGAGCATGAAGGTGGCAAGAGGAGAGGTCAGCTGCAGGAAATGCAACAGCAAACAGCTAAGAGCCATAAAGAAGAAATAAAATGGATTTTAACATAATACTGGCGATCGCTTTCATCCTTTTTCTTATCATCTTCACAATCATCAAGAGGAAGAGCGTAGTCCTCCAGAAAGTCCTCTGGCCTGTTGTCTATGTGATCATGTGGAAGACAGGATTCGGGCTCAAGCTGATGGACAGATGGGGCAAGAAATACAAGGGCCTGATACAGCTCCTCGGGCAGGCCAGCATCGGACTGGCTTTCCTGGGCATGGCCTACATCTCAATCTCAATATTGATAGTCATCTTCAAGATGATAACAGCACCTGAAAGCATCCAAGGAGGATTTGCCCTTGTGCTTCCATTCACCAACATACCAGGAGTCGGATATCTGCCGTTCACATACTGGATCATAGCAATATTCGTCCTCGCTGTCGTGCATGAGTTCAGCCACGGAGTGATGGCAAGGGCATATGATGTGCCTGTGCAGAGCTCAGGATTCGCAATATTCTCAATAATAGCGCCGATCATACCTGCTGCATTCGTGGAGCCGGACGAGAAAGTGCTGCAGAAGAGGGATGAGGTGACGCAGAACTCAGTATTCGCAGCAGGACCGATATCAAATGTCGCGCTCGGATTCGTGTTCCTCCTAATAATGATGTTCGTGTTCGCGCCGATAGAGGCCAGGATAACAGAACCCACAGGGTTCATAATGACACCGAATGATCCAGAGATGCCGGCAGCTAAAGCAGGCATGCCAGACAAGTTCCTTGTGACAAACTTCAACGGCGAAGAGACAGCCGACGCGAACAAGTTCATGGAACAGATGTATTACTGCACAGCTCCCGGCGATGAGATAACAGTCGGCAACAAAAACCAATCCTTCACATTCACCGCAGTGCCAAGGCCAGAGGACCCGAACAAAGGGATAATAGGCGTGAGCACCTTCGAGAACCAGAGAGATGTAAAACCCCAATATGCCATGTGGAAAGCGCCATTCTACTGGTTCAAGGGACTGTTCAAATGGCTGTTCCTGCTCAACCTCTTCATAGGGCTGGCAAACCTATTGCCTCTCGGAATCGTGGATGGGGGAAGGATGCTCCAGATAGCACTGAAGAAGATAATGAAGAATGAGAAGCACGCAAACAAGATTTGGGGGATGATAAGCTTCCTCTTCATAGGGCTGATTGTATTGGGGCTGGTCCTGCAGTATGTAGGGAATCCATTCGGCTGATTTCTGACAAAATTTAAATAGGATGCTTGGATACAGGCATATATGAAAAAAGAGGCACAGGAGATTCTCAGAGAGCTGAAGAAGCACGGCTCAAAGCGCAATATAGATGGGATGGCGAGGTTCGGCATAGATTCAAGCTCTGCATATGGAGTGAGCATGCCGATCATAAGAAGCATTGCGAAGAAGCTCGGCAAGAACCATGAACTCGGGCTTGAGCTCTGGAAACATGATGTGCATGAAGCAAAGATCATGAGCTGCCTTGTCCTTGAGCCTGAAAAGCTGACTGACAAGGAGACTGAGAGATTTGTCAAAGGATTCTACTCATGGGACCTAGTGGACCAATTCTGCCTGAACCTGCTTGACAAGTTGCCTGATGCCCGCAAGAAAGCGATAGAATGGAGCAAACGCGAGAGAGAGTTCGAAAAAAGGACAGGATATGCCCTAATGGCAGTGCTTGCAGTGCATGACAAGAAGACAGGAGACAAGGGATTCATCAAATTCCTGCCGCACATTGCCAGAGGAGCGACTGATGAGAGGAATTTCGTCAAGAAAGCAGTCAACTGGGCGCTCAGACAGATAGGCAAGAGGAGCAGGATGCTCAACAAGGAAGCAATCCAATGCGCATCAAGAATCCAGAAGATCAACAATAGAGCAGCTAAATGGATAGCAAATGATGCACTGCGAGAACTGAAGAGCGATGCTGTCAAGAAGAGGCTGAAATGAAAAAGCCGGCAAAAAGAAAGAAAGCGAGGAGAGCCCAAAAAAGGGAGAAGACACTGGCAGATGAAGTCGCAGACGAGGTCAAGAAAGCGCCGAAGCACAGGAAGATAATATGGGCAGCGGCAATACTGATCCTTCTATTGACACTATTCTCAGTCGCCAAATACAAGACATCGTACATAATCGGAGAGGATCTTGTCCTTGTCCTGAAACCAGAGACAATAAACCTTGAACTTTTCAACTCGCAGCAATACAATATCCGATTTGAAGTCAGCACAAACAACAAGATAAGCTGCAGAGCAAGCTGTGAAGCAGCACTCGATGACCTGAGCACAGGAAAAAAAGAGCTTGCAGATGCAAGAACCCTCGAGCCAAGAGAACCATTTGTCCTGAATTGGAGCTCAAAAGCGCCAAAATACGGAAAAGGGCAGACATTATACCAATTCACAGTAAAATGCCACAACATAAAGCAATTCGGATGCCCGACAGGAGAGGAAGAAGTCCAGAGGACTGCACTTGCATCAATCAACTACGGGCCGAGCGAGGAGCTGCAGGGCATGATAACAAGACTGGGAGAAAGGCTTACAGCGAAGATAAAAGAATCCAACAAAGCAATGCTATACTTCTCAAGCCTGGAAAATGCAAACAGACAAGAAAAACTCCTCCAGAGAAACATTAGCGCCCACCAAGAGATGCTTGAGAAGCTCGGATCTGACTCCATAGAGATGATAAGACTGTGGGATCTCCTACTTTTTGACGAACTCAATGAGGAGATAGGCCAATATGAGCTGGACATCCTCGGATTCAGCCATGCACTGGATGAACTCAATAAGACACTCCAATCTGAAGCCAGAGCACACAATGAAATCGTCCAGAGGATATCGGGATTCGACCTCACAGACCTTGCAGACTATTACAGGATAGGGAAATATGAGAATGAACAGGAGATCATCGAAGATGCGAACCAGACAGCAGCCAACCTCAGGGAGGTCATCAGGAGAATAAGAGAAAAGACATACAACACAAGCAAAACAAAAGATGAAGTGCTCATGATCGAAAGCGACCTGAAAGAGATACATGATGATATGGGCAGATACCATGAAGAGATCGACAAAGAACTGAAAGCGATCGATCTTGAGAACCATATGCTCTGCAAGCTGAGAGAATCATGCACAGCAAGCATTGTCAGGCAGGCAAACACCAGCATGACAGAGAAATGCAAAGATGCATTCCAACTGTCAGAAGAAAGGGATGACAGGGAAAAAATATTCTTCCTTCAATTCTCCAATGAAAGCAACAAGAGCCTAACTGAACTGCAGCAGAAGGCGATATATTCAGCCGGGATACAGGACATGACCAATATGACAGACTTCCTGAAGAGAGCAGACTATCTTGTGAACAGGACATATGCAGAATTCCATGGGCAGACAGCAAACCAGCCGATAATACTTAACCAGACAATAGCAAACCTCAGCGAAAGGATGATAAAAATCGGGCTCAAGCTTGATGAGACAATGAATTTCACATACCTGCACAATAAATGCGCCATATCCAACAATACAGAGGACATCACAGAAGGGATAAACCTGATGCTGCCACTGGCAGAGCTGAACATGACACCCGTCAACATAACCCTGACAGACCCGACACTCAAGGAGCATAAGGCAGTGTGCTGCGTGTTCGGAGAATGCAAGGAATGCTGCCAATATCCGGACTGCGAAGATGATGAAGCCTCATTCCCACTGATAATACTGCATGGGCATGCATTCAACATGAAGACAAGCCCGGACTATTCCCTCAACAGCTTTGTCAAGATAGAGAACAAGCTTCAGGGAGACGGCTACATAAATGCAGGCTTCATAAGCCCGAAAGTTGTGTTCGACGAGGAATCAAAAGGAAGGCTCGGTCTTACAGGCAATCCGGTGTTCCTGACAACCACATATTATTATGACGTATACAACGAAGAAGGGGAATATCTCCTGGCGCCGCAGAAGAGCGAGAACATCGACACCTATGCACTGAGGCTGAAAGATATCGTCGACAATGTCATCTACAAGACAGGAAGGGCAGAAGTCAACATACTAGCGCACTCCATGGGCGGGCTTGTTACACGAAGGTACATGCAGATATTCGGAGACGACAAGGTCAACAAGCTCATCATGCTCGGCACACCAAACAAGGGAATAACAGGATCGACGCAGACAGCATGCGGGCTTTTCGGCGGGAACAAAGAATGCGGGGACATGACAGCAGGATCCATATTCATAAAGAAAGTCAATGACGAGAACCTGCAGCCAGATGATGCTGAGCTCTATACAGTGACAGGATGGGGGTGCGACATGGATGGCAGGAACGGGGACGGGGTCGTGCTTGCAGAGAATGTCATGATATATCATGCCCGAAATTTCAACATGACAGGCAACTGCTCATTCTTCACAACACTGCACACAGAAATGCTTGACATAGACAAGTACCCCCAGGTGTATGAGGACATAAGGGAAGCGCTTGATTAATCATCCACCGGGCCGAAGAAAAGGCCATAGATGAAATCCACAATCGCGACCTTTATCTTATTCTTGAAAGTTGCACCCTCATAAGAGATCAATCCCTGCTCCAGGGCCTCTTCAATGCCCATCTCCTTGGAAAGCAATGAGTTGACAGTGTTAGCATCAGTGAAGATGAGCATTGTGGGATCAGGAGAAGGTTCAGGGATGATGTCGATGATAAGCCCATCTTGTGTGAGGATGAAGAAGCTGCCATCATCCATTATTTGGAGATTGATACGCTCATCAGCAAAGAGCTTAGCGAATCCAGGGATCTGGCCGAGATTGTTGTTGTAGAGCTGCTTGATCTCTTCCAAATCAATGCCGGGAAGCGGATCAGGAAAATATCCGCAGTCATCAACATGATCCCGGCATCCATGAACAACAGGAATATCAGACATCTTCACACATTGCCACTCAAGAACCTCATAGTTGAACAAGCATGCCTCGTCAGCAGCACAGTCCTTATCGCATTGAGCCGGGATCTGCTTATCACTATCTCCTGCCTGTACTGTCGGAAGATTGGCGCAGCCCACAGGTGGTGCAGGAGACGAGCACACAGCCGGGTGAGGGATGACTATCAGCTTCACGCAGTTCCAGCACTTTGTCTGATAATTATAATAACATCTTGAACCCTCTTCACATCTCTTATTGCAGTCCTCCATAGAAAAATATTCTCCTGTGCTCGGATTGCAGGAGCCATGGCACTGACAGCATACTTCACAACAGTACATATTGTCAGCGCAGACAAGATCAGATTTCGGGTCACAGCCCTCTCCCGGATCAAGCTGGCCGTTGCCGCAGCAGCATCTATCCGGACACGCATCATCACCGCAGATGTTCTCGACAACAGAATCAATGTGATCCTGATTCACAGTCGCATTAGGCCCGAAAGTATGGGTCATCAAGCCCCCATGCTGAGTATCATTCAGGCCCATCATGTGGCCTGCCTCATGGGCTGCATCAAGATAAGTATTGCCTGTACCATCACCGATAGGCCTTGACATCAGATTGGACCACCAGCCCTGAGTATCCCCACCAGTCCTCGAGACATTGTACATGTAACCCATGTAGAACTCGGCACCGGTCCAGTTGGTCTGGTTCCTCGGTGGGTTATTATTATAATCAGTGACCATAATGCAATGCCAGCCCTGAGGCGGAGAGTTCTTGCAGTCAGCAGAGGTGTTAGTGATGACCTCAAAACGCACAGGGCATCTGCAGTCACCGTATGCAGGGCTGCCTTTGTTCCATACATCCTCTATCTCCTTCTCCATCCGGTTCATGTAATCCTGGGTAGCACCCTGGAATGCTATTTTTATCGTTATGACAAGTGTGCAATCATCCAATTCGCAAGTGGTCCCTGCAGATGACAAAATGGGGAAAATGAGAAGCAATAAGATGGATATGAATACGAGCCTTTTCGTGACAATCACCTCTTGGAGATGCTTAATAGGAATGTTGTTTATAAAGGTTATGTGATAACATAAGGTATGGCGGATAACTGACAACTAACAATAATCCGGACAATGCATTCCAAAAGATTAATAAATTTTGAGCGAAAAAAAGGATTACGAGGTGGGAACATGACCAATCTAAAAGGAAGCAAAACAGAGAAGAATCTCCTGAAAGCATTTGCCGGCGAAAGCCAGGCGAGGAACAGGTACACTTATTTCGCATCAGCTGCAAAGAAAGAAGGGTTTGAGCAGATAAGCGCGATCTTCCTTGAGACTGCAGAGAATGAGAAAGAGCATGCAAAGATATTCTTCAAGTATCTCCAAGGTGGCATGACAGAGATAACAGCGACATATCCTGCAGGGAAGATAGGAACAACAGCAGAGAACCTGCTCTCTGCAGCAGAAGGAGAGAAAGAGGAGTGGGGCATATTGTATCCGGAATCCGAGAAGACAGCAAGAGAAGAAGGATTCGATGAGATCGCAGACTCATTCAAGGAGATAGCAGAAGTGGAAGAAGAGCATGAGAAGAGATACAGGAAGCTGCTTGAGAATGTGAAGAACGGGACTGTGTTCAAGAAAGACAGGATAGTCAGGTGGAAATGCAGGAACTGCGGATATGTCCATGAAGGCAAGGAAGCGCCGGACAAATGCCCTGCATGCAGGCACCCCCAGGCATACTACGAGATAAAGGAAGAGAATTACTGATTTATTTTTGTTTTGTTATTGATAATGGACTTCAGCTGAGTAATATTGAAGCAGAGTCAGGTTCCATCCTTTTCCCATAAGAAATTTGGGAAATCTAAGTCCACAGAGTTGATTTTGAGTCCGTCCAATAAATTGAACGAATAGCGACTATTGAGAAAAAGATTTAAGAGACAACCCCTATTGAAATCTCAGAAAATTTATCGACTTATTCAGGTCTTTTGGGTCTATAATAAAAATTGTGTCTGTCCAGCAGGATAGAAATTCATAAATATTAACTCCGTTCTCAGCAAACAAGGATGTAAGATAGGATACCACTCCAGGAATTGTCTCAATATTTTTTGGTGATTTTATATTGATAAGCACCATGCCCTTATTGGACTTTATGATTGCTGTCTTAACATTTTTTTCAATCAAATGAATGTATTTCTCTTGGGTGATCACAGTATAATTATCAGAACCTTCAAGGATATAAGAAAAACCCGACTCATTCTTTATTTTCAGCTGTATTTTTTCAAGTAGGTCAAAGTCAATCTTTTTTTCCAGAATAAATACAACCACCTTGTTCTTTATCTCAATCTCTGAATCAAAAAGAAGCTTTGAAATCTCTCTTTCCTGGCTGAATTCTTTCTTTAGGCTTTCTTGTTTTCTTCTGGCGGCGATCAATATGGCCTCTTTAGAGCTTTTTTTCTCAATGCTCAATTCTTTAGCTATGTGCCTTGCCAATGCCGAATAGTTGATTAGCCCTTTTTTTAGGCAGTTCTTAATGTAGGGGTGATTATCGATGTATTCGTTTGTTATATCAGTTGTATTTTTCTTCATAATTAAGCTTATATAGTCCGGACTATATAAAATTTACTAATTTGTTCCATTTAAAACATAGTTGTTTATTTCTGTCCAATTTAGGTCACTAAACATAAAAGATCCTTACACACACATATCTTTGATTAAAATGAAGAATAAAGTGATACTAGCGTATTCAGGAGGGCTTGATACATCAGTAATCCTCAAATGGCTAATAGACAAAGGATATGAAGTTATTTGCTATATCGCAGATGTAGGACAGCATGAAGATTTTGATAAAGCCAAATCCAAAGCCTTTTCCATTGGAGCAAGCAAGGTATATGTTGAGGATTTAAAAGAAGAATTTGTCCAGAAATATATTTTCCAGGCACTGAAAGCAAATGCAGTATATGAAGGTAAGTATCTTCTCGGGACTTCTTTAGCGAGGCCATTAATAGCAAAAAAACAGATAGAAATAGCCAAAAAGGAAGGGACAAACATAGTTGCGCATGGAGCTACGGGCAAGGGAAATGATCAAGTGAGGTTTGAACTGGCTTTTATGAAACTCATGCCTAATGCAAAAATAATCAGTCCCTGGAAAGACAAAGAGTTTTTATCACAATTTGAGGGAAGGACTGCCCTGATTAATTATGCAAAAGAGAAGCGGATCCCAATAGATTCAACTCTACAGAAGCCCTATAGTATGGATGATAATCTTATGCACATAAGTTATGAGGCTGGATTGCTTGAAGATCCTAAGTATGAAGCAACAGAAGATATGTATAAGAAGACAGTTTCACCAAAAAATGCACCTGATGAAGAAACCAGGATCATTATAGAATTCAAAAAAGGCGTTCCGATTAAAGTCACTAATCTCACTGAAAACAAGACGGCTGATGGAGCATTGCAATTATTCCAATATCTTAATGAATTGGCCTCTAAGAATGGCATTGGAAGGATAGATCTTGTAGAAAATCGTTTTGTAGGCATAAAATCGCGCGGGGTATACGAAACTCCGGCAGGCACTATTTTAATAAAAGCGCATCTTGATATAGAAGGCATTACATTAGACAAAGAAGTATGCCATATAAAAGATATGCTTATGCCAAAGATAGCGGAATTAATATATAACGGATTTTGGTTCAGTCCGGAATTTGAGTTTCTGATGGCTGCAATCGATAAAAGCCAAGAAAATATAGATGGCAAAGTATATCTCACTCTCTACAAAGGAAATGCATTAGTTACAGGACGTGAATCAGCAAAATCATTATACGATCAAAACATCGCAAGCATGGATAAATCAGGAGGGTATAACCAAACTGATGCAATAGGCTTCATAAAACTTAATGCATTAAGGCTTAAATTAGGTGCTCACAATGAAAATATGGGATAAGGGCATTAATCTGAAAAAAGAAATCGAGAAGTTCACTGTTGGAAATGATCATGAGCTGGATAAAAAACTGGTGAAATTTGATTGTTTAGCATCAATAGCCCATGCAAAAATGCTGAAAAGCATAAATCTGCTTTCGGATGAAGAACTTGAAAAATTAGTCAATGGCTTAAATGAGATTATTGAGCTTGATTCAAAAAACCAGTTTCTGATTAAACAAGATGATGAAGATTGCCATACAGCAATAGAAAATTACCTAGTAAAAAAATGCGGCGGGGCGGGGGGAAAAATCCAGACTGCAAGATCCAGAAACGACCAGGTCATAACGGCTTTGCGTTTATATGAGAAAGATAAACTGGGTAAAATAAAAAACCTGATTCAAAATTTTTCAGATTCAATAGAATTTATCATAAAAAATAATGGCTCAGTAAAAATTCCTGGTTATACCCACATGCAAAAAGCGATGCCAACAGATATAAAAACATGGCTTGGAGGCTTCAATGCATCAATGCAGGACAATCTGCATATAGTTGATGCGGTCATTCAATTAATTGATCAAAATCCTTTAGGAAGCGCTGCTGGATTTGGTGTTCCTGAATTTGAAATCAATAAAGAGATGACAGCAAAAGAATTGAATTTTTCAGAAGTAATGAAAAATCCCTTATATTGTCAATTAAGCAGAGGGAAATTTGAAGCCCAAATCTTGAATGCAGTGTCAGCAGTTATGTTTGATCTGAATAAATTAGCGACCGATCTGATACTATTTAATATGAAGGAATTCGGGTATGTTGAATTACCCGCAGAATTTTGTACCGGAAGCTCTATCATGCCCCAGAAGAAGAACCCGGATGTTCTTGAGTTGATTAGGGCCAAATATCATGTTGTTCTAGGTGACGAATTCAAGGTCAAAAGCATTATTGGAAATCTTATATCTGGGTATAACAGAGATATGCAACTCACAAAAGGGCCACTAATAGATTCCTTAGAAATATTGATCGACAGCTTGACAATAATCTCATTAGTGATTGTTAACATGAAAATAAACAAGGAAAAATGCGAAAAAGCAATAACCAAAGAGATGTATGCAACTCAAGAAGCCTATAAGTTAGTAAAACAAGGCATACCATTTAGGGAAGCGTATAAAGAGATTGGAAAGAAGTATCAAGAATAGAAATTGCGCCTATCAAAATAAATCTCTTTTCCAAAGAGAAAGGCAAAATGCCCGAAGGACAAGGAATCAACATTCTCTAAAAAGGAACTCAAATCTCATTGATTTTAAAGATGAATCCTGAGACCCATAATCAAAAAATCTGTATTTGGAGAAAATATTATTGGAGATGTTCATGCTATTCTTAGTGAGTACATATCTTATTGAGTACCTATTATGATTTAATATTGGATCCAGCTTGGATATCATGAGCGCAATCTTTATATATTACATATGTATTACAAATGTATCATGAGCATGAGTGTTGTTCCGATAAGGCTGCCAGAAGGTCTGGTGAAGGATATTGACATGCTTGTTAAGAAAGGAGACTATGCAAGCAGGTCTGATGTAGTGAGATATGCTGTGCGGAAGCTTGTGAAGAAAGTAGAACTCAAGGACCTGATCGGGATCATACCAAACACAGGGGATTCTGTCAAGGAAGTCAGGGAGATAAGGAAGAGACTGTCAAGGGAAATAAAGAGCTGGGAAGATGTCGAGAGGATCAATAAGGAGTTTGAGCATCTATCAGACAAGTAACTCTTCAGGTCTGTGAGCTGAGATAAATCTTCTGGAGAAAATAAGCAATTTTCTGTCTCTTGTTATCAGAAGAAGTTCATATCTTTTAGATATGGCCATGTGCATGCAGTCTCCAAAACTGAGCCTGTAATCTGATAATCTTTCATAGAACCTGGCAAGAGAATAATCATGCTGATCCGGCTCAATGAGCTTCAATTTCATGTGATTCAGTCTCTTTGTCAAAACGACAAAATCTTCCTTAAGCACATATTTTAGTTCTTTCAGAACAAATGTTGAGATGACAACTTCATCCTTCCTGGTTTCAGCCAAGTTCAAGAATTCCTCAGCAAGCTCATGATAAGGTTTTCCCCTGGTTTCATCGCCTTCTTTCTTGAAAAGATTCAGCCAGATGCAGGAATCAATGTAGTATCTACTCATGGAATTTCATTGGTTACGGCATTCAAATTGATATCATGATATCTTTCGGAAGAAAACAGAATGAATCCGAAGGAATCCTGCATTCTACGAAAATCGATGCCCTATCCAAGAGTTAAGCAAAAAATCTCCGAGTCCTCCGGATTCCGGATATGTCAAACATATGGATATCATAACGATCCTGAATAATGGAAATCTACAAGTATACCCTGCACTGCATCAATTGACAGATCAATAAATACGGAGATAATACTGGAAAGAACTCTCTTCATCCTCCACTTCCATATGCTCTATATCCCTCAGATGATAGTACCCATGTTTTATTTCCTGCACTATCTCATTCAGCATATAAGAAGAAACAAACAATGCAGCAAATGATCTGCATTTCAATCCCTCAGACAGGAGTCTTGCACGATTCTCCAAAGAAGCCCTATCCGGCACTTTATCCATAAGGCAGGATATGCTTATTGATTATATAATACTTATCCATGGCATTAATATCACTGCCAGATTTTTTAGAAATAATTAATAAATAACCCCCAGTATATTGCAGACATGATATCAGTCATACTCATTGAACCAGAGAATCCTGGCAACATAGGAGCGATTGCGCGCATCATGAAGAATTTCGATTCCTCTCATCTTGTGCTGATCGACCCAAAGGCTGATCCGAATTCAGATGAAGCAAGGGCCCGTGCCATGCATGGGAGGGATGTGCTTGCAAGCGCTGAAATCTGCGGCGTCGAGAAGCTGGATGAGTTCGATCTTCTGGTTGCGACGACTGCACAATTGGGGACTGATTACAATCTGCCGAGATGCGTGCTGAATCCATCTGAACTGGCTGAGAAATTGGCTTCTGTTGATGCGAAATCGAAGATCGGGATCGTGTTCGGCAGGGAGAGCAACGGACTTACCAATAATGAGATATCACGATGTGATTTCTCGGTGAGCATACAAAGCTCAAAGAAATATCCTGTGCTGAATCTCTCAGTCTCTGCGGCGATCGTGCTCTATGAGATATTCCTGAAGACCGGCGAGGACAAATCTGAAGGCAGGATAAGGCTCATGGATGCAGATGAGAAGAAAGCGCTGCAGAAGACGCTGAATGAAGCCCTTGACGAGATGATCTTCAGCACAGAAGAGAAAAGAGAGACACAGGAGATACTGTGGAAGAGGCTTTTCGGCAAGGCGATGATAACAAGAAGGGAATACAATGCGCTCATGGGATTCCTCAAGAAGATAACACAGAGAAGACTGAAAGAGAAAAAATGACAGTTCTTGGCATAAAAATCACTTGCTCATCAATAAAATAGTACTTCTTCTGCTGATCCTGTGCCAGGCTGTTCATCCTGATGAAAAATTCAGGAGGCCCTGCCCAGATTTGCAGAGCAAATCTGGATAAGACAAGATTTTATCTTCTGAATTTTTCCAGTGCCTGAAAGAAGCAAGGCAGAGGAACAAAGAAAAAAAGAACAAATTATTTCATGAATGCAAAACATACTGCTGTCAACTTTCTCTAAAGCACCCAGCCGACCAAACCCAAGATGCCGATGATTATGAAATATAGACCGAGCAGCAGCCTGAGCATCTTAGGGAATGCAAGAATGAGCACTCCGAGCAGCAATGCAAGCAATGATCCGATAAAACCAACACCTAATGCCATTGAAAACCCCCCATGACTATTTTTGAGATAGGAAGAAGGGGTTGTTTATATTATTTATTTATTTTCAATATAGCCAATAAGCTTAATAAAGGTTGTTACTTTATAGTAGTCAAAAATCGAAAGATTTAAATATGCGCCTGATAGCCCCATGCATGAGGTCATTGATATGAAATCAAAAAACACACTTGCCCTATTGTTCGGATTAGAAATAGTACTCGTGATACTGACATACGCTTTCAGCCTCTTCTCAGAGAGCATAAGCGCATTCAGCTATGTCTCAAAGCTAATCTTCGTCCTGCTGCTGATATTGGCAAACTTCGGGGTCTTCATGGCACTGATCGGACAGAAGAGATGGAACCACATATCATGGTTCATGTATTTCGGATTCGTTATCATAAACATCTATGCAATCCTGATAAACAACTATGGGATAAGCGCACTGACATCTGTCGCTGCGCTAGGCTCAGCGCTCATGCTTGTGCTCGAGATGATAATGGTGCTCTCATACCAGGCACCGAGATCAATGAAATACAAGACAGGGCACGACATCAAGCAGGACATGACCATCAAGTATCTCCAGAAAGAGAACGAAGCACTGAAGCAGATGGAAGAGCAGACAAACAAGAAACTGAGCTACACAGCAGGAGCCCTCAAGGCACAGAACAGGAAGCTCGGAGAGGACATGGAGAAGATGAAGAAGAGCGTCAGCAGGAAGGCAGGCGCAAAGACAAAGAAGCTGGAGGAAGAGCTCGACAAGATGAAGAAAGCCAGCAAGGCATCAACAGAAAAGCTCAAGAAAGAGCTTGCGAGCGTCAAGAAAAGAGCGAAGAGAGCGCCTGCAATGAAAGCAGACTCGCACTTTGTCGCATCAAAGACAGGCAACACATTCCACAGGCCGCACTGCGTAGCTGTCAACAAGATAGCGAAGGAACAAGTTGTCTGGTATGACACAGCAAAGAAGGCACAGAAAGCTAAATACAAGGCATGCAAGGTGTGCAATCCCCTCTCCTCGAACGGAAAGAAGAGATACTTTGTCGCCAACAAGGACGGCAACAAGGTGCACAGGGCAAGCTGCGTCGTCGCAGACAAGATACCGAAGAAGAAGCGGATAGTCTTCAGGCAGGAGAATGCAGCCCTCAAGAAGGGATACAAGCCGTGCAAGCTATGCTTCCCATTATCCAAATAATTTTATACCTTTTCTTTTCCCACTTTTATCTCCTACCTATGACAACCTGTGAAAACCATGTCTGAGATATATGTCCCGCCGATGCAGATACCGCTCTTCCCTGAAGACAGAATCCTCATCTCGAAGCATGACATCCTGAAAGCAGTGTCTGCAGACATCAGAGACCTATGGAAAGAGCAAAGCGGAATCGAGCAGGATGTCTATCTCATCATAGAGCCAAGAACAGAGAACGGGCTGTGGGAAAGGAAAGGGGTGTATGCGGAGACAAGAGCGCCGACAAAACTCAGGAACCGCTGGACAGTCGTCTCGTCAGCAAAATCAGCGATGCAGCTGAGCGATGAAGCATTCTACGGCCTCAATGCAAGAGGCCTCGCAGGGATAATATACTCGGAGATCGAGAGGGAGAACACAAGAGACCTCGCGATATTCTACATGCCGGTCATCAAGGCATACATGCAGCTCTCGCTCAGAGAGGAAGGCGAAAGATATTTCACAAACCTATATGAACGGGCCGTCGGGAAAGGGCATATGAAAGCAGCAGAACATATACTCAGAAAGAAAGGGAACTGGCTGCCAGACGAAGTATGGGAGACAGGATTCACAGACTTCCCGGCGCTGTTCTGCTATGTGTTCGGAGTGAAGGAGACAAGAAAGCTGGCGCACTATGAAAGCAGGAACCACAGGGCAGACGATGCAGCGAGCCTGAGACAGTTCCTCAGATCAGACAAAAATGACAGCAGAAGAGAGGCAGAGATCGAGAACACGATAGACGCGATCGCAAGAGAATGCGGAGCAGACCCCACACCATATCATGCAGAAAGGATATTCCACGACACAAGATGCTGGACGCAGATAGGATGGGAACATGTCCAATACCTCAACCATCTCAGGAACAGATCAATGATCGAACAGGAGAGACTGCTAAGGCTATTGAGAGAAATGGGCACTAACTCCTCTTCTCAAGAAAAAGCTTGACCTTCTCATCGATCCTCGGCTTAGCGCCAGGACCGAGAGCATAATAAGTCTTCTCAGCCTCATTGCCCCAAGAGTAATCCCCTTTCTCCTTCTCAACCTTGGAGACCTTGAACTCGCCCAGGGAAACACCCTTCTTGAGATGATAATATATCGACCTCATGGTGACCTTAGGGAAGATCGCCTTGTAGACCTTGTAAATCTCGTAGGCATAACCCTCTTTCAGGAAGTAAAGAATCTCGACAATGTTCTGTCTTATCTCAGATCTTATGGGTCTTCCTCTTGGCATAGTATGAAATAAAATATTCTTGCTTTATAAAGGTTTCCATATTGCAAATAAGTTATGGGTTGAACCAATATGACAGAAATTGAAACAATATAACAGGATCAGACCCTGCCCTGCTTCTCAGCAAGGGCTAATGCGCCATATATGCCAGAAGAATCCCCAAGCTTAGACTTAAGGACCTTCACTTTCTGGCCCTGGATATTCTTGGACATGACCTTCCTGATCCTCGGATAAAGCATAGTCAGATTGGACATGCCGCCACCCAAGGCAATCACCTCAGGGTCATAGAACTGCACAACATTGGCCAAGCCCAAGCCCATATGATAAGCGACCTGATCCAATGCTTTCCTTGAAGCAGAATCATTCTTCTTCACAATCTCAACAGGAGGGATAGCCTTTGATGATCCCTTGAACCTCTGATATGCACCAACAAGAGCCCGTGCTGCAACATACTGCTCAAAATGGCCTCTCTTCCCACAGGTGCACATCTCTCCATCAGCAACAAGGACATGATGGCCGATCTCTCCAGCAAGATTTGAGCCTCCATGCACAAGCCTGCCATCAATGATGATGCCAGAACCGACACCAGTACCCCAGATCAGGCCCACAAAATTCCCGGCCCCTTTCCCCACACCATAATGATATTCAGAAAGCGCAAAACACTTCGAGTCATTAAGGACAAAGACAGGGAGATCCAGCTTCCTGCTGAGGACCTTGCCCAGATCCACGCCTTCAATGCCCTTGATGTTGGGAGAATGAGACATGACACCATTCCTATCAAGAAAACCTGCAATGCCGATTCCGACAGCGCTGACTTTTCTCCCTGAACTGACATCTTCGACAGCATGCAGGATATTCGATATCACATCTTTCCTGCCAGAACCTGTAGTGAACCTCTTCCTCAATACCTGACTGCGGCTGCCGGCGAGCATGGCCTCAATCTTTGTACCGCCTATATCAAGGGCAACAAACCTATCCATCATGATCCTCTTCCTCTTCAGGCAAGGGCACCTCATCAACAGTCTTGGATGCGGTCTTGTAGTCGAGCTTCTCCAGAATGCCAAGGTCAGAGAACTGCTCTTTTGCGCATTCCTCACAGTAGCACTGGTTCGGCATGCCCTTTATGCAGTAGACCGCCTCCTCCTCCTCACAGATGATGCATTTCTTCATAATGAGAGATAACCTGACCCGAGCTGCTTCTTGAAATCCTCAACAAGGCTGATGTCTGTAGGATCAACACCCATGGATTCAGCTAGATAGAAGCTTATGAGATCACCGAGAAAAATCGATGAAACTATCTTTGCAAGACGGCCCTTGCCTGAAAGCCTTATCTCAGTCACATGGGCTGTCCTTGAAATGAGCTTCTTGGTGAGCTTCATCCTGTCCTTTATCCGCCTGTAATCATCCTCGTCATGCAGTATCATCACATGAAAAGGCAGGCGGGGATTCGCATATGCGAGAAGCTCATTATGGTCAATCTCTGGGAACACTCCCACAGCAGCAAAGATCTTGCAGTTCTCAAGAAAAGCTATCCTCCATCTGTTCGCCACGCCGAACATGCGCTCAGAAGAATAGATGATGGGCAATTTGCCGACGAGAAGAGCAGCAAGCTGTCTTGCATGGCCGGTGAAATCAGCGTTCTTCACAAGATCAACAGCCTCATCAATATCAGGGGCTGATGACACAAGACCGAGATTCTCAAGGACATTCAGGATTGGAAAGAGCTGAAGGGGATAAGCAATCCTCGGCTGATAACCCTTCGGGACATCGACATGCGGGACACGATACTGCCTGCACAGCTCCTGGAGCTTCCCGCCAGAAGAGATGCCGACCATCTGGCAGCCAACCCTGAGACCCTGCCTAAAGCAGCTGAGAGTCTCCTCAGTATTGCCAGAATAGGACACCAAGAACATCAAGGTCCTCTTATCAACAGATCTTGGGATGAAATAATTCTTGACAACATCAACATCCATATCAGAGGCATAGGCCTTGAGAAGATCGCCCGGAACACCGCTCCCACCCATGCCGCACACAACAACCCTATTGAAATGGCCAGCCAGATGAATATCCCTACCAAGCTTCTTAGCTTCCATCAGCTGGATAGCAAAACCATCCAGCGCCTCCTTCATCGATATCCCCACCAGACCACCTGACAGGAAATTGGCCAGGTGGCTTATATAAATCTTTCCCAAATATTCCGGGAGAAAGGTTGGAAAGCTGTTTTAATGCACTCTGGGAAGGAATCAATCAATTGGGGGGTCACAGCCCTGCAGAAAGTCTGACATCTGACATCGGCAACTTCAAAATGCGAGATACCAACAAAACTCAAAGTATCAACAATACTTAAAGTATAAAAAACTCAAAGAATAAACAAAACTCAAAATACCAACAAAACTCAAATATCAACAAAAATCAAATATCAACAAAAAACGCGTCGCATCCGCTCAGCCTACCAGTCAACCGGCATGTCTTAAGCCTTTGATCTTCAGAGATCCAAAAACAGAATTTCAACACACCTTGCTCAAGTGGGACATGAATTCCTGCAAACTGCCCATAATCGACAAGATATCCTCTGGGAGCAACCCCCTGAAATGCATTTAAAGCACGCTAGCAGGCGTTTTGACCTAAAGGTGCAAATATTCTACAGAGCTAAAAATATCCAAAACCTTTTTAAATGGGGCTCAAATCCAAACACTAAAATGGGATTACATGCAAGATTAAGGAAACTCTGGAAGCATCCCAAGAAGATAGAAGGCTACCAGGCAAAACTGATCCAATACAGGAGAGAGCCTGCCACAGTAAGGCTAGAGAAGCCCACAAGACTTGACAGGGCAAGATCACTCGGCTACAAAGCAAAGCAAGGCTACATAGTGGCCAGGCAGAGAGTGATGAGAGGAGGCAGGAAGAGGGAGCATTTTGCAGGAGGAAGAAGACCCAAGACATACAGATTCGCCCAGGTCGTATCGCAGAACTACAGGTGGGTGGCTGAGATAAGGGCACAGAAGAAATTCCCTAACTGCGAAGTCCTCAACTCATATGAGGTCGGCAGGGACGGCATCTACTTCTGGTACGAAGTCATACTTCTCGACAGATCACACCCATCAATCAAGAGCAGCAAAGAGACAGCATGGGTATCAGAAAGGACAAATAAAGGAAGAGTATACAGGGGACTCACAGGAGCAGGCAAGAAATCAAGAGGCCTGTACAGAAAAGGGAGGGGCGCTGAGAAGATAAGGCCCAGCCTGAGAGCCAACAAGAGAAGAAGCAAGTAAGCCCTGGTTTTCTAACCCAATATGCCGCTGATCATGAAAAGAGTCAGCGCCAGCAAGACGAGACCGAACACTATCAAGCCGAACATGAGCCTGTAACTCTTCTTCACAATGCCCATATAGAAGCCTGAGAGTATAAGCAGGCAGATCACTCCAATCGTAATGTTGAAAAAAAGGTCAATAATGTCCATGAAAAGGACATTCCATGAGAGGATTTAAATAATTTACTACCCACAATATTTAAATAATATAGGCAACTTCAGCAAAGCATACGGGTCCATGGTCTAGTTGGTTATGACGTCGCCTCGACATACACAGCAACAGGTTGCTGGATTCGGTACGGCGGAGATCCCCGGTTCGAATCCGGGTGGACCCATCCAAAGAGGTGAGAGGAATCACAAAAAAGGATCAGGACACATACACAAAGTATCTCCTGATTGCAGTATTCCTCATTATCGCATTCCTCTCATTCCTCATAATCAAGCCATTCCTCGTGACCCTCATCACAGGATGCCTGATAGCATACATATTCTTCCCTTTCTACAGATGGACAAACAACAGGATAAAGAGACCTGCAGTCTCATCACTGATAGTCTCGATCCTGCTGATACTCATTATCGCGGTGCCTGCGCTGTTCATAGCAAACAGCCTGAGCAGAGAGGCATATGTATCATACACAGTGCTCAAGCAGAAGTTCGTAGGGAGCTCTGCAGTGCAGTACAGCTGCGAATCAGACAACTATCTCTGCCAGAAGACAAACATGCTGAAAAAGTTCATGTCAGAGCCGAAAGTCAAGTTCTATATCGAGGACTGGCTGACAAAACTCACAAACTGGTTCGTAGACAACATAACAAACTTCATAGTATCCCTGCCACAGAAGATACTTAACCTGTTCATAATGTTCTTCGTAATCTACTACATGTTCATAGACGGGGAGATATTCGTCAGTAAGATGAGAGACATGCTCCCGTTCGCAAAGGGAGATAAGAGGATCATATTCAAACAGTTCTCAGAGATAACATCAGCAGTGATATACGGATCCATCGTGACTGCAATCGCGCAGGGCATAATCGGAGGCATAGGGCTGTGGATATTCAGGGTGGAATCCCCAATAATGTGGGGGTCCATAATGATAATAGCTGCACTTCTGCCATATGTTGGATCCGCAGTGATCTGGGCACCGATCGGGATATACAGGGCAGTTATGGGCTACCTCAACAATGACACCACACTAATGTGGCTTGGCATAGGGCTGCTCATCTACGGCCTGTTAATAATCAGCACAATCGACAACATAATCAGGCCGAAGCTCATCGGAAACAAGGCAAGGCTCCACCCTGTGATCGTGCTGCTCGGAGTCATCGGCGGGATATCCATATTCGGCATGGCAGGGCTGGTCATAGGGCCGGTAGTACTCTCGCTCTCAATAACAGTGCTGAAGATCTACACAAGCAGGTGATCCAAATAAAACTGCGAATAAAAGACATGGACATATCCACAGGCGGGGTTCAGGTGGTCATACTAAACCAGGAAGATGCAAGGATGTATGACCTGAAGGTGGAAGACAGGGTTAAGATAAGGAACAACGGAAGGACGACAATTGCAGTCGTCGACATTGCAGAGTCTGACAAAATAGTGAAGCCCGGACACATCGGAATGTTCGAAGAGAGCCTCAGGGCAATAAAGGCGAGGAATGGGAACATCATCGATGTCCAGCTCGATGACAAACCACTCTCTGTCAGGCTGATAAGGAAGAAGCTGGACAAGAAAGAGCTGAGCTACGATGAGATGGACCAGATAGTCAAGGACATCATCAACAACGAGCTCGACGAGATAGAGCTCACATACTTCATCGCGGCATGCTACAACAACGGCATGTCATACCAGGAGATACTCGCGCTCACAAAATCAATGGTCAAGAACTCAGACACGCTCACTTTCGACAGGAAACCTGTGATGGACCTGCACTGCATAGGCGGCGTGCCGGGGAACAGGACAACGATGATAGTGATACCGATCATCGCAGCAGCAGGACTGCTCATACCGAAGACAAGCTCAAGAGCGATAACAAGCCCTGCAGGGACAGCAGACACCATGGAAGTGCTCTGCAATGTGAGCTTCAACACAAGGAAACTCATGAGCATAATAAAGAAAACAAACGGGTGCATAGTCTGGGGAGGAGCACTGAACCTTGCGAGCGCAGACGACAAGCTCATAAAACTCCGTTATCCTCTGAGCCTTGATCCCATGGGCATGCTCATAGCGAGCATAGTGGCTAAGAAGCATTCAGTCGGCTCTACACACATCCTCCTAGAGATACCCATCGGGCACCAGACAAAGCTCGCCACAAAGGAAGAGGCACTGCATCTCGAGAGGGAATTCATAAACGTTGGAAAAAGGCTCGGGATGAGATTCAAGATACTGATCACAGACGGAAGCCAGCCAGTAGGCAACGGCATAGGATGCGCACTTGAAGCAAAAGATGTGCTCTACTGCCTGATGAACCATGAGAATGCGCCCAAGGACCTTCTCCAGAAAAGCATAACAATAGCAGGGATGATGCTAGAGATGGCAGGAAAAGCGAAGAAGGGGCGCGGACACCTGATGGCACAAGAGCTCGTAGAGAGCGGGATAGCATTCCAGAAGATGCAGGAGATAATCAAGCTCCAGGGCGGCAAAGGAAAACTGGACCCTGACAGGATAAAGGTCGGAAAGTATGAGCATGATGTCGTTGCTGAAAACAGCGGCATAATAAAAGGCATAAACAACAAGGACATAAACAAGATATCAAGGATAGCAGGCTCGCCGAAAGACCTCGGCGCAGGGATCTACCTGCACCATCATGTCGGAGACATGGTAAAGAAAGGAGAAGCGCTATTCACGATACATTCAGACTCGAAGAAAAGGATGGATTATGCAAAGAACTTCCTTGAATTCGCAGAGCCATTCTTCATATGAAGAAATCCTTCTTGTGGTTCCTGATAAAATTCTCAGCCTCAAGGTCAGAATTGAACTCCTTGATGACCTTCATGAAGAGAGAACTGCACTGATGGCAGACATCCGGCATGGACTGCACATTATCACACTTCAGACACAGATACACCTTTGCGATCCTACACACCCTTATCTTGGAAGACCTATCCTATAACCGCACTTACTGCAGAGAAGAGCGCCAGTGAATGCATCAAAATGCAAACTCAGGGAATTGCACCTGGGACATCTCTTCACGAACTTGAGCAGTATATCTGGGTGCATATTTTCCTGCTTATTAATCTTTGGGTGCATCTTGATATTAAAAAAAAGAAAAAGAAGGCCTTATTCGACCTGAGCCACTAACTTACCGGTCTTGCTGTGATCAAAGCCGCCGACTTCTGAATAGCTGTATGTCAGATCTGCCTTGACCTTTGAACCTACTGTCCATGCATTACCATCGCAGTCTGTCAATGTTATGTCTATTGTAGCACCATCAGACATCGCCTGGCCTGCCGGACTTGTACAGCCGCTGATTGCAACTGTAAAATTTGTCAGATCCTTGCCAAGACCATTGGTGACCCTCAACTGAACATCGGTTGGTGTGACCTTGTGGACGCACGAGAAGCCTGGACCGAACTGGCATGCTTCAGGCAAGAAATTGCTCTGATTAAAGACGCCAAAATAAGCCAAGGCTGCGATTGCTGCAAGAACAACCAAGATCGCCCAACCATAAGTCATCAGGAACTCCATTGCTGCCTGACCTTTCTTCATTATACCACCTCAAAGTTTTTTTAGGTTAAGTGTGTTAGTATACAAAATAATATACTAATGTATGGATTAAATCATCTTTCATATATAAAGGTTGCGGTTTTTGCGGCTCTGTCCGGAATCTCGCTAACGCTCGATACCATTGCCTTCAAAATGCTCAATTGATAATAGGAAAGTGCTATGTTCCCACAGGGAGCAACCCCTCATAACGCACTTTCTTTTACATAATGAGAGCATTTTGACCTTACGCCAATGACTTTCCGGACAGAGCCGGTTTTTGTCAGATAAAACCAGATAAAGACTCCAAAATATCTTCTGATCATGAACAGCAAATTTTCTCAAAAGGAGCATAAGCCAGCAAATCCTCCAATCAAAAAATTCTAGACAAAAATCCCGCTCAGGAAAAGCTTGAGCAATGACATGGCCACGAAGTAGATCACAAGAGCGACCAGGATGTACACCGGAAGGAAGTTGATGCCTTCCTTCACAGTGCCCTTCCTGATGGTTGAGATTATCATAGCAGAGAAAAGGCTTGTGATCGCCAGATACACCGCTGAAAAAACCCTGAAATCTGAAAGATCTATTGTCTTGTAAAAGACCATGGGAGCATTAGGTATGAAAGTGAAGTCGCCAGAACTTATTATGCTCTGCACAATAGAGATGAGCTGATAAGAAAGAGCGAACATGACAGGGGCTATCATGATCGAAGCAAAGGTTATGAATATGACATAAGTCGCAACGCTCGCTGCCATCTCCTTCTTCAGAAGACGCATCTTATTGATGCCGTCAGCGATCCTGAGCAGGAGCTCTGAGACATTGCCGCCGGACTCAATGCCCTCGATGATCAGATCAATGGACCTCTGCAAGATGTTGGAATCATATTTCAATGCAAAATCATGCAAGGCATCAGTCAGGTCCTCGCCGGTCAAGGTCTGCTTGGCGACAAGCTCAATCTCCTTTGCAAGGACACCGAACTGGGGGCGCACAGCAAACCAGAGAGCCTTGTCGATAGGCATGCCGGCCTTCATGTTGGATGAAGCGAGCTGGAGGAAATCAGGCAGGACATTCTCGACCTCAAGCTTCCTCCTGAAAGCCCTGATATCTAGATAGAGCAGATAGATGATCCAGACCAGCATCAAAGCCAAAGGGAGCATCAATACCATGAAAAAGAACAGTATGAAAAGGACATAACCCAGATTGACTGCAATGCCCTGATAGAGGCCGGAGTAAGTGATGAAGATGATGAATGAAGCGATGTCGAGGAAAAAAGCCATATTGAAGAGCACTGCCCTTATCCTCTTGGGCTCCTTGTCGATGCCGGCCTTGAGCATGTAGTTCTTGAGCCTGAGATGACGCTCCTGCCTCTTCCTTGCCCTGACAGCTTTCCTGTCAACCTTGGGGCTGGGCTTCTCTGGCGACTGGGCCTTATGCCCTCCTTTAGCACCATGTCCTTCTTTAGCATTTTGCCCTTCTTTGGCATCATGCCCTGGAACCTTTGCACTCTCAAGAAGCTTCTTATCCACCTTGGGCTTGTGCAGCCTGCCTATCCTATGATGCCTCCTCTCGGTGCGTGACTTGAGCCTATCAAGCCTTGATTCAATATTCCCGTGGATCTTTGTCTTCTTCATAGTTCAACAGCAGGCCTCTGAGACCTTATCATGGAAAGGAACATGAACTGGAGGAAAGCCATCACAGCAGTCAGGATCATCAAGATCGGGAGAGAGATGCGAAAACCGATGAACAAGGACATGACAACAATCATGGTCATGCCCAAAGATGGGAATATTATGGCGACAAGCATGTAGAACATGGCGATGGGATTGAGCTTGCGCCCATATTCCTTGACCTCGATATACTGCTCCTGGACAATCTGCTCAAGAGTGGTGTTGAGAGCCTTGGAGATGTCAGAACCTGTCTCAGTCGCATTAAGGATCTGGAAGAATATCTTCTGGAGCGACTCAGAAGGAATCGTATCGATAGTCTCCTTCAAGGCAAGCTCAAGAGAAGTCCCCAGGTTTATCTTGTCCAATATCTCCTTAGTGTAAAATCCTATTGCCCTGTAATTCTTGGTGATGTTCAGGAAAGCAGTGTAGATAGGGATGCCTGACTGCAGCTCAATTATCAGGAAACGCATAGCAAAAACAATCTCACGATCGATCTCCTTCCTCTTACGTATTATCTTTATGTCAGGAAGGCGGATGAAATAAGAATATGAGAGGAACAGGAATACAGGGAAGAGAACAAAAAGCCAGTAAGGAGAAAACTTATTATGCAAAAGGAAGAACAGATAAACAGACATCAGGACAGAGAAAACCAGGGTGTTCATGATGACCTTCAACATGAATCTCTCCTTCTCAGAAGAGATATTCGCCTGCCTGAGCTTATAATCCAGATTCGGAATCTTATCTGCCAGATACTTCAAAAATGTGCTCTTGATTTTCCCCACCCTCATGAATCATTTATGAATCATTTATGAATTATTTATGGATTATTCCAACTTATCTGTGACTTTGGCTTCTTCAAACTTCCTTATGATCACTTCATAACTTCCTGTTCTGCGAGACAAGCTTCAAAAGCTTATCCTTCCCAGAGTAATACTCGGCTATGACCCTGCCGACATCATCAACATTATGTATGTTGTGCTTCACAAGATAAGACAAGACCTTCTCCTTCTCAGCAAGATCCTTCCTGATCCTTGCATCTGAAAGACCAGAGAAGAGCCTGATCTGCTGCATCAGATGAAGAGGCTTGGCAACCTCAATCAGCCTATCCTTACGGGCATCATACTTCATGATTACCTTATGCGTCGAGTCAGGCAACACCTCTGCGATCTCCAAAGTCCTCCTGATGCCGGTCCTCCTGTTACGGAACTGGGTTATGATCAATGATAATGATGGAAGCATGGTCTTAGGGACCTCGATAGGAGGATTAGTCAGCCTGACAATCACCTCATTCGCATTATTTGCATGGAAAGTGGCATACACGCTATGGCCGGTATGGATGGCTTCGAAAAGCGTCTCAGCCTCGAATTTTCTCCTGACTTCACCCACAATGACCCGATCAGGCCTCATCCTCAGAGAATTCGTGAGGAGATCCTCCATTGAAATTAGCCCGCGACCCTCTGCATTAGGCTGCCTTGTCGAAAGAGGGACCCAGTGCAGGAACTTCGGAAGGGCGATCTCCCTCGTGTCCTCGATAGAGATGATCCTCTGGTTCGGAGGGAAAAAAGATGCAAGGACATTAAGAGCAGAGGTCTTGCCAGAAGCAGTGCCTCCAGTCACTATTGCAGACATCTCATACTGCATAGCAAGCCAGATCATCGCTGCGGCCCTGATGGAAAGAGTCTTTGCCTGAAGGAACTTGGTTATTGTCCAGGGATCCCTGGAGAACTTCCTGATTGTGAGAGTGTTGCCTTTGGTCGAGATGGGAGCAAGAGTCGCATTCACCCTGTCACCAGTCGACAGATGGGCATCCAGAAGAGGGGCGAGAGCAGATATGTTCCTGCCGACCTTCCTGCCGATCATCGTGGCATAATGCTTGATGATGCCCTCATTGCCGACAGTGATGTTAGTCTTGAGCCAGGTGAACTCCTTGTGATAGACCCAGACAGGATCATTCATGCCATTGATGGCGATCTCCTCAAGAGCATCATCATTCATGAGGACCTCAATGTTACCCATCCCAAGGCTCTTCTGGACAAGATAAGAGATAAGGAACTTCCGGATGTCCTCAGTGACATCAGGGAAATACTTGGAGATGAGAAGCGTAATTGTCTCTTTGAACTTGTCCTCCACAACGGACTCTTTCTTGATATCGGTTATGTCAACGATACCAAGCGTGACCTCATTGATAAGCTCTTTCCTGATGCGCTCGAGCATGGCCATGGTGGTGTCTGAGATCCTGGAGATATTCACCTCATACAATGGAGTGGATTTGCCGTACTCCTTCCAAATCCTGACAGTCACAGGTATGTTGCTCGAGACAAAATGATACTGCTTGAGAAGCTTCTTCTGATGGGACTGATCCTTGTTTGCAGACCTCTTTGCAGCCTTCCTGGCCCGCCTTGCGGACTTTGCCTTCTTTCCCTTCATACCAGTAATCTTCCTGGATGATTTCTTGACTTTCAATGATTTAACATTATTATTTGATTTCATGTTATGTGATTTAACCTTTTTATGTGATTTAACCTTTTTATGTGATTTCACCCTATCATGTGATACTGATCCCTTATGAGATCCTGACATCTTATGAAATCCTTCTTTCTTTTGTAATCCTAGCATCCTGTGAGATCCTGAATTCTTATGAGACCCAGCCTTTGACTTCTTATGCCCTGCCTTCTTCGCCGTACTCTTCACTTTCCTTTTGATCTTGACCTTCCTCATAACATCTTATCCAGCTTCAGCATATCATTCTTCATCACTTTCCTCTTCTGCTCAAGCCTCTCAAACCTCTCATTGAACTCTTTCAAGTCATTCTCATAGGTCTCCTTCATCTCGATCGACCTGGACTGCTCAAGCAGCTTCCTCATCTCAGCCTTCAGCTCATCCTTCTCAAAAGTGATCTCCTGCAAAAGGGTGTTGACCTTGTTCTTCTTGTCAAAGAAAGACTGGAACTTCTGGATTATCTCCTGCTTGGCCTTCGATGTCGTGGCTGAGTGCTTCCTGGTCTCAAGCGCAGCAAGGATCAGCTTCTCCTTGTCCTTGATGGCCCTCTCCTTCTTCATTGTGCTGTCGACAAGCTCAGCAATCTTCAGCTTCTCATGCTCGGCAAGATGCTGGACCTTCTTCTTGTCCTTCACATGGGATGAACCAAGGATCTTCAGGAGCTTGCTGTAATCCCTCAGCTCCTTCCTCAGCTCGTCATCAATATCATGGCTGTGCTTCTCAAAATCAGACTTGACCTGAAGCAGCTTGTCATCAAGATCACGCTTCATGGCTTCATACTTCTCGAGCTCTGCCAGATGCCCCTTAATCTCCTCTATCTCGCCAGAGACCTGCTTCTTCAGATTATAGAAAGAATTCCTGAATTTCTGGATCGTGACATCATCACGGTCAAGGTTCTTGAGAGTAGACTCGACCTTCCTCAGGAAAGCCTCTTTCTTTATGGTGAACTCCCTCGTACGCCTCCTGACCTCAGACCTGCTCATCTTCTGCTCAACCAGGAAAGGCTTGAGCAACAGATATTCAACAGACAGGATCTTCTCATCCTCCAAGAAATCAGCCCAGTCCTCAATCACTTTCCTAGAAACACCAAGCTCCTGAGCAGCCTCAGAGAAGCCTATCTTCTTCTTGAACTTCACAAGATCAACTAGTTTATCAACTCCTGTACGTATCTCCTCAACCATCAGGTACCCCTTTTTTCCATACAACGAAAAAGACAACTATAGTGAAAAATGTCTTTTTCTAGGATGACAAATAACTAATCAGTCCCCAAATCTTGATTATTTGTCATATATCCTAACTAATGCGTGTCAATGAAGCCCTATTTATAAATGTTTTCAATGGTCAAAAATTGGCAAGAGGAGCTGAGAGTGACGAAAAAGTGATTTTAAAGGCTTCTGGCAACACTGTTAAAGTTTTTAGCAAAACGCGATGACTGAAAAAATGGAACAGTGGTTCTGGCTGTAAAGCATATGAACATCTGAAATGATTCGAAAGAAACAAAAATTTTCCAGATATTACGGGTGCAATCATAAGAATTTCTGATCATTAGTGAAATGTATCGGATCCCATGAAAGATCTTTGATGGAAAAGACAAAAATCCCATTAAGACTGGAGAACAGAAAGACCACATGCAACAGAAACGCTTAAATATTGGGTATACTTTTAGTATACCAATGGTCACGACAATAAAGATACATGAGGATACGAAGGCAAGTCTGGACCGGCTGAGAAGAGAAAGAGAGAGCTATGATGACCTTATCAAGAGAGTGATCAGTATGATGCGAAGAGAGAACCTCGAGAAAGAGCTGAAAGAGGCATACCTGCGGATGGGAAAAAAGGAACTGGAGATGCTTGAAGAATGGGAAAACGCATCGCTGTAAAAAGAGGAGAGATCTGGCTGGTGAACCTGGATCCGACAATCGGCCATGAGATCCGAAAATCAAGACCTGGTATCATAATACAGAATGACATCGGCAACAAATATAGCCCAATCACAATAATTGCTCCGGTGACATCAAGCATAGAGAAAATATATCCTATAGAGGTGCTTCTGACCAAGAAAAATTCAGGACTTAAAAAAGAATCAAAAGCAGTCCTTAACCAGATAAGAGCAATTGATAAGAAAAGACTGATCAGGAAGATAGGAAGACTGAAGAACAGCGCCATTGGAGAAGTGAATGAAGCAATAAAGATAAGCCTTGGACTCTATTGAACCAATTCGTCCACCTCATAATAATCAAGCCTGGTTGTCTGGAAAATCGAGCCATCATCCAGCCTGAACCAATCAGGCATCCCGGTGATAGCATAGAAGGCAGGGTTCTGATCGCTGAAATAGATGTAATCAATCACTGATTTCTCCTGCGTTGCGATACCCTGATCAGAGAGCTTCTGGAGATCCACCATAGATTCAATGCCGAACATGGAAGCAGAGAAGTCACCCTCAAGCCTCTGCAGATAAGAAGGGGCATGATCAGATTCTGTGTACCATGAATTCAAAAGATGGGATCTCAGGTTAGAGACATCAGTGCCCTGCACAAAATCAGTAACATTGGACTCGTGGATTATATTTGACACCTTACCGGATGTCTCAATCAGATACAGGGGGTCTTCAAAGCCAGCAATAGGCAATTCTGCAGAAAAATTCCTGGAAAGATTCCAGGAAGCAGTATCCGCAGAGTCAGTCAAGACATAATCCAATACAATAGAAGCCCTCACGTGCCAAGGATCTGAATGAGAGATGACCACATCACTCACTGTCCACAATATCCGGATACCGTTGACAGAAGCCTGCTGATTGAAGCCAGCAAACCAATCATTTATTGTAGAACCCTGCATGGAACTGACAGGTTCGGCCCCAAGAGTCCCATTCAGGAAAAGGCCTGCAAAAGCTGAATCAATATCCGGGATATAATGACCTGATTTCACAATCCTCTCCTGCATCGCAAGAAAAGAATGGAATGATGAGATATAGATTGCACGTCCAATATCATGATCAAGATTCCTCAGCAGATTATCCATCTGAAGAACCCTAGTGGAATGAAGCTGGCTCTTCTCCTGATAACGGAAAGCACCCTGATAATAGAATACAGAAAGGATTATGATGCCAAGAAAAAGCAATGAAAGGAGCGTGTAGAAGAAGCCTTTCCTGCTCTGCCTGAAGCATGATCCTCTCACTGCCAAGATCTCACCTCAATCACAGCAGGACCCCAAAGAGAGGGTATCTCAGAGATGGTCAAAGTCGTCATGCCGAGATCGCCTGGGCCGATAATGATATCAAGGAGACCATCACCATCAAAATCAAGCATGCCCAGAAGATCAAAGACAGCGACATCAATCGCATCCCCACTATCATATGAATACGAGCCGAAGCTGCAAGCGTCAGTGCCTGCATAATCTGCCGGGATAGCAATAGTCAGATTGGTGCCATCCTCAAACTCCAAGAACCATACACAGCCATCAGCCTCCGGGAGAACACTGGTATAATCAGACACAGCAGGAAGGGAATAGGAATAGATGGCCCTGTTGCTCGGGGATCCGCCGCTCTCTGCAGAGATGTTGAAAGAAGTCTTGAGTATGACATCGTTATCGGATGATGCCAGAGACAGAGGGACCTGCAATACAAATGGATCACCTATCAGGATGTAATCATCGCCGAAACCATCAATATCAAAGAAATCAACAGAACCAGAACCAGAATCTATCGAGACTCTCGAGGTCCACAATGAACCAGAATATGAAGTCAGATAAGCTTCCCTCAGGGATGCAGCAGCAGGAATGCCAAAATGACCCTGCGTGACAGAATTCCCGAAATGAGGGGTCTCTTCAGTGATTATTATCTCGCCGAACCCAGGCGGATTGATGTCAGGCACATAAGTGAATCTTATGAATGAATCATGCAGATCGCTATGGATATTCGTGACATTAGGGGCCTGGCCTGAAAAACCGAGAGAGGAGATGAGCAACTCATAAGCCAGGTCAGAATAGATTTCCTTCAGAGCAGTATAATTCTGCCCCCAATAGAAATTGCCATGACCACAATCAGAGATGGCCTTGAGAGTAGCATTGTCAGCCGAGCTCCCGAAACCGATAGAATGGATGGTGATATTATACAGATCATAAGTCTCGCATGCTGACTGGATGGCCTCAACCTTTGCAGCTTCCTCGCCGCAGGCAGTCGGAGTATAATAACACCTGTTTGCAGTGCCGTCGCTCATCACAATGATGATCCTGGACCTTGACGGATCTGACTGGGCAAGAAGCTTGCTCCTGGAATCAATCACAGCAGAAGAGAAGCAAGTATTGGGGCCCTTGGTATGATAATGATCAATCTTGTCATCCAGAATCATCTTAGAATTAGTCAGATCCTCTGACTGGCCTGGCTCAATAGATGCATGATATGAGACAAGGCCAAGACGGTTGTAAGATGAATTCAGGAATATGCCGACAAAATCATGATCGACCTCTTTAGCCACATCAAGACGCGACATCCCAGGAGCATCAGGCATATCATCACTGTCCATGCTATTCGAGATGTCAGTCGTCAGGATCACATCCACAGGGGTGCCATTGGACACAGTCACATTCCCAGGGATGTGGCCAAGACGGAGCGGGATATTAGAACGGGACAAAGAAGCGAAATCAAGGAAGGATGATAAAGTGGAATTAGGGATGATGACAGAGACATCACCCAGCTGGGATGAATTGTAGACAGTCTCTGACCCCAAGGTCAGCATAAGAGGAAAATCCGTGGAGTAATCAAGGGATGACTCCATACTGACCAGTGAACCAGGGATATAAAAAGAATCATAAATATTTATCAACCCATCGATATTATCAAAATGATAAGTCGAAGTCGCCAAGCCATCTGCATATTCTGTCTCAGAGAAGAAGATATCCTCTGTCCTATAATCCACCTCAAGATAGCCTCCGCCTATAGAGAGCATAGAGGATGAACTAAAGGAAACAATGTTAAGGCCTGGCTGGAAATTAGAGTAATAAGCAGGATCAATCAGGAATGTATCAGCCTCTTTCTCAGGGGTTGATGGAGAAAATGAACCAGAAAACACCCCATTGATAAAAAGATCGAATGAAGACGCGATGTCAAGCTCAAGATAACAGTCTTCAATGATGAAATCAGACGGAAGGGAGAGTTTTGAAGAGATGTTCCCATATCCTATATAGCCCCCATAAAAGATATGCTGGGCCCTTGATACATCCCCGATGATCAAAGAGGCCCTTGATGAGAAACCATATAGGGTCTCATTCTGCTCAAAGCCAGAGACATAGCTCTTGGCAGAGAGGAGGTCAACCGGCTCAGAATCTGATGTCGAGAAAATATTCTGGCTGTTGATGTAGAGAGCTGTCTCATAAGGCAAAGGCACCATATCTGAAAATTCCTGGAAGAGCAAAGCAGCAAGATCTGTCCTGCCATAGGAATAGAACTCGCCAATCTGCATCATGACTGACTGGTTGGGCCTGATAATCGAGCCATTTAGGATCATCTGCCTCACTACACTAGAATTCATCTCATCTATCCTAAGCTCAGACATGACATTGATGAGATCATTCGCATTGTTGCTAAGCTGATATGTCGGCCTTGAAGAGATGAAAGAGGTGCTAACAATACCTACTGCGAGCAGCATGATGACCAAAGCCATGAATGCATCTACGCTGAAGAAGAACCCTTTCTTATCCCCAATAACACCATGCTTCAATCCCATAAGTACAACACCATGTTCATTACCTTGCCATCAAAAATGACATATCTTGTGGTCTTGACAACATTCTTCCCATCTGGCTCAACACCGAATGCGTAGGACCTTGCCCCTTCTGCATCCTCAAGGAAGAAATAGAAATCATAAGAGGTCCGGAAAGAAGACCTTGCCTGGGAGTAGTCCATACCTGTGAATGAATCTAACTTTGCCCGGTTTATCCTCATGTCCCCGTCAGTTATGCCTATGATAGTGAAATTATCCTGAGTCCAACCTTCAGGGTATCCCTTTGTCAGGAGGGAGCGGGATATCGAATCAGCATCAATCTCAAGCTCCCGGAACACAAGACTCTTCTCAGAGACCATAGAATAATACCTGAAGAAAAGCAAAAGGACTATGGCGAATATGAAAAGAGCTATCATGAAATCCAGAGTGATGATCTGGGCCTTATTCGACCTCATCCTGTATCTTCTGCTAGTATACACTCCATCAGTACACCTTCTGCCAACGCCTCTCCCGCCAGCGTATCTTCTTCCAGTGCACATTTCGTTAATGCACACTCCACTAATACACATTCCGCTAATTGAGATAGATGATGCCATTCTCCTTCCTTATTGTATTCATGCCTTTCTGAGGCTGGCCTGTGACAGGCGGTATCTTCAGATAATACTGATGATTACCTGATGAAGCATCAAGAGACCCCTGCGTGAGAGAGATTGAGTAATCATATTCTCCGATAACAAGAGGCATCTTGAACTGCCTCTCATAGCCATCACTCACAGAATATGCTGTCATTATCTCATTCTTCAAGCCAGAGGACACATCCTTCAGCTCCAGATATTCTTTATGGGACCTGAGATCATATGCCTTGTCCAATGCTATCTTCATGAAGAAACCGAAGATGATGACAAGTAATGCGACAAGGATGATGAATTCCACAGAAGCCTGGCCATTTTTCCTCATTTTATCCCATGATTTGCATGCATATGCCATCAGCTGATTATGACATAAGACCCTCTTGACTCGATCGTGATGGTGTGAAGACCGGGAGTTGATGGAAGAGAACCAGTCATGTTCACCTCTGTGGTCTCATAGACATCAGAGTCGCCTGAGCGCTTCTGGACCAAGAAAAGAACCTCATGATCCCTGACCTGGGCTGATGCAACCTTGTCAGGCAGAGTGAACTTCATGGTGACCATGCTAGGCTCCCCATAATAATAGACCTTCTCAACATTGACCACAATATCCTGGGCGATCTGATAAAGCTGGTTCTCGATTGCAGATTCGCGGTAATCTTCAGACTGGAAGTAGAAGAACATTATAAGAGGGATGATGATGACTGCAATGAAACCTAGGATCATCAGATATTCCATACTGGCCTGTGCGTTCTTATTTCTTTTTATCAACCCCATGAGGACTTTGAGGCCAGCAATGTATTTAAAGGTGTGTTACTATTATATAATAATCACTAAATAATTATTGCGAAATGGAGATTGACAAGTAGAGATTGTAAAGTATATCTATCAGGATACATCTTATGAGAATATTAATGAACATATTCATGAACATATTCATGGATCTATTGACAGATCAATTGATGCATATTTGTGACCCACGGACAGGCCAATCGTTCATGCTGTGCAAAGGCTTAATACGGCCCAAAAGCAGGAAATATTTATATATATAATTTATGACCCATTTTAAAATGAAGCGTTTTGGGGGCATATGGATCTGCTTAGTGATTTTCTTATACTTCGCAACCCCCATAAATGCTGAGACAAATGCGACTGTCTTCGTATCAGAGACCGGGAATTCTGTGGTGATGCTCCAGATAACAGGGCAGGATACCACAGAAGTGATGCTGCCGCTCGATGTATCCCAGCCAAGCATAAAAGGTGGGCTGTATGTGCTGAGCGAGAACGGCATAAAGGTAGCAGCAAAAGATGTCGCAGTTGTCATTTACAAGACAGACCTGTTCACATTCAAGCAAGGAGCGAACTGGACATTCGAAACAGACCTTCTCGGTCATGCCAACACAAAAATCAAGCTGCCGAGCCATGCCATCATACTGGAGACAGGGGGCTTGATCGATGCAGACACAAATGAGATATCATTCGATGATTCTGACATAAGGCTGACATACACATTCGGGGAAAAGCCTGCCGAGAATGAGAAGAAAACCTGGATCTACCTGATAATACTGGCAATAATCCTCTTAGCAATCGCAGGCATCATGATATTCCTAAAGAAATCACAAGAACCGACAGGAGAATCAACAGAAGGCACAAACAGACAAGGCAAAGGACAGGCCAATGTCATAAAGACACTGAGCTCACACCAGGCAAAGCTTGTTGAGCTGATAATGCAGAACAATGGCGAGATCAAAAGGAACAAGCTAGAAAGGATAAGCGGGTATGCAAAGAGCAGCTTGGCATCATGCCTGAACAGCCTTGAAAGGAAGAAGATAATCGAGATAGACAAGACAAGCGCTGTGCATTATGTCAGGCTGACAGAATGGTTCAAGGGATTATGAGACAGATGATGAAAATGATAAAAAAAGGGATAAGCAAGAAAATAACCTGGATACGTGCCTGTTCACAGCTGTACTATATGCCATTTATATCCTGTTCATGCTTAATGAACCACAGACAGGAGAGGTTATCAATATGAAGGGACAACTGGCACTAGGACTAACATTGCTGCTATTACTAGTCGGAACAATGTCTGCCCAAGTGCCAGGCTATGTCAATGTGTCATATACAAATGACGGCTCAACAGTGATTGTAGGCACAGGAGGAACACAGACAACACAAACAACAGACGATACACAGAACACAGAGACCCAGGAAAACACACAGGCAGATACACAGATTCAAGCCGATACATACCAGGAAATAGATACCTGGCAAGAGAAAGACACCCCGGCTGAAATCCCTGCAAAGGACCCTGCTGAAAGACCATCAATCACAAAAATAGACAACAAGACAGACAAGAAGCCGAAAGAGAAACCAGAGCCCCAGCAGATACCCACAGACTACATACCTGCAGAGCCAAGCAAAGAAAAGGCTGATGAGACCATCACAGGCGGGATATTCGAGCTGAAAGTGAGCGACCTCAGGCATGCCGGCTATCAAGGGCTGGTATCAGACTTTGTCAGGGAGCTCAATGAGCAGACAAAATACATGAGGACAGAGCTCAAGGAAGAGATAAAGCAGAGCAAGCTCGAAGAGAAGATGGCGAAGAACATAGGTAAAAGGATGCAGGCAAGGGTGCTGGAGATGACGGCGCAGAGGATAGAGATAAGCAAAACAGAGATCGTCAGGAGAATCAGCGAAATAGATGAAGAGTCTGCGGATGAAGTGGCAAAAATGCCAGATGACTTCCAGAAACTGGTGTATGTGTCCCTTGAACAGGGATCAGAGGAAGACAAGGCAGGCCTTGAAACGCAGATAAAGGACATAGGCAAAGAATTCCATATATGGAGAGTCCCTTTTGAACCAGAAGATTTCGATAACCTCGAACCAGAGCAGATCATGAACATGATCACTGGCTGAACCTGTCACATCCACAATATGGAGGTGGTTCAGATGAGGAAGCATGAAGAGAGATTTTCAGCAGAGAAGTATTTCCAGAGAAGGGAGCGGGCTGAAGCGTACCACAGGTTCTTGAAGAATCCGCAGGCAAAGAGGATACAGGAGCATTTCCACAACATCACAATGCTGGGAGAGGACAAGATGCCGCTGACAATCATCATAGCAGAATAACAAAAATCACACTAATCCCCAACCCAAAAGTTAGAGTATCTGATCGTGCGATTTGTCAAAATAGTGGCAAAGGAAAAAAATCATATCTCAGCTCCAGGTTACACTCGAACCACTATTTTGAGCACCCTGAAATTCCGCCTTAAATCCTGATTTTCGCAGTAAACAGCCAACTCTGATGAGTGGCGAAATCTCATGGTTTGGAATTGAAAATGACTCCCTGAAAAACGGGTTAAAACCCCTAAAATGACAAGCGTCATTTTCAATAACGAAGAGACCCAAAACACCCAAGACCTGCAATCCCATCCCTTTTTTCATTTTTTTCTTATATCAAACCAACAATGTTTTAGTCACATATCAATTAGGAAAAACAGCCTGTTCACGTCTGTTCACTATGTCTTTTATATCCTGTTCATGCCCTAAGAACTTCTCATGAGAAACATAAAAATCCGCAAGGCAGCGCTGGCATCATCACTGGCAGCTGTATGCATTGCCTGCCTATTGATAATCCTGCCTGCCGGAGAGGCGGCAAAAGCATCAGGGGGAAATTCAGGCGGAGGATCACCTGTCCTGATGAAAGGAAGCAGCCCGCTTGTCATGAAGAATGACAATTCAAACAACGAAAAGGGACAGAAGGATGATGGCCAGCTAGGAACAGAGGGAAAGAAGGAAGAAAAAAAACAGGATGAGAAAAATCAGGAACAGAAAGAAAAGGAAACAGGCAAAGACAAACCCGGGATCGAGAACCTTGGCCAGGAGATCAAAGGAATAATGATGGAAAGGAAAGCTGAATGGAAGATGACAATAGGCGACCTCAGAGAAACAGGCTACAAAGGGCCAGTGTCAGACTTTGTCCATGCGCTGAATGAGCAGACAAAGATGCTCAAGGATGAGGTCATGGCCAAGATGATCGAGAACAACATGACACAGGACATAACAGAATCCATAGCAAAGAGACTTGACGCAAAGTACAGGGAACAGGCAGCAAAGCAGAGGAGGATCACAAAAGAAGAGAAGAGAATGGCTTTTGGGCAGATAGACCCTGAAGCAGCTGAAATAATCGAAGGATTCGATGAAGAATTCCAGAACCAACTGTACATAAATGTCATTGAAGGGGATCAGGAGCTCATAGATGATATCCGGATCCTTGACCAGAGCTTTGAGATATACCCAGACCTCAATCCTGAGGATCTCGAAGGCCTCGATGAACGTGGGATAATGGAAAAGATTACCAGAGGTGGTAATAATGAAAAGAAAACATGAAGAGAGATTCTGCGCAGCAAAATACATAGAGAGGAGACAGAAGGCAGAGGCATACTTCAGATTCCTGAAGCACCCGCAAGCCAGAAGACTCCAGGAACACTTCCACAACATCGTGGAGTTCGGAGAGGACAGGCAATTGTCAAAAATAATCGCAAAATAGGGATGATCATATCCGCTTCAATCCATCAAGAAGATACCTGAACTCAAAGAACATGAAATGGCCCTGGCCTTCCAGCACAATCGGGGAAACACCGAGCGATTCGCCCAGCTCATACGCTTTTGACAATGGGACATATGGATCATCATCAGAAGCCATCACATGAAAAGAACCGCAAGCCTGCTTGATCCTATCCCAATCAAAATCCTTCTCAGCAAAAGTGCTGTTGAATACATCAAAATCAGGGCCCAGCTTACCAATAAAACCTCCGATAAGATAAGCTGACCTCACCTTGATACCGAAGGATTCCAGCAGATCAAGGATGAAAGTGGCACCAAGGCTATGGCCGATAAGGATCGAATCTTCCAGCCTGTCCTTGTACTGCTCCATGACACTGAGCCAGTTATCAAGCTTCTGATCATGCATTATGGGGAATTGGGGGACAATAACAGAATGGCCCCGGGCTTCCAGCTCTCTTTTCAGCCATGGGAACCAATTAGCATCAGGGCTGCCATTGCAGCCATGGAAGATGAATATGTTTGTCATGATAAGAAATTGATATAACCTTATTTTATAGTTTACTATAAAATGAATAATTTCCGGATCAGTCCAGGAAAAATATTTAAATATAAACACTAATATCCATTCTATGAAGCTAAAGCAAAAGACGATACTCGGAATCGCAGGAGTCATTGGCCTTGTAGTGGGTGTAATGATATCAATACCCTTCTTCATCCGTGGCCAGGAATGGATAGGTACTGCTGGTGTTCTCCTTTCAATTATCGGATTGGTGCTGCTTGCAATATCATTTGGTGATTGAAGATGCATCCAGCAGCCCGCAAGAACATCCTTGATCTAACATATACAAAATATCTTAATTATTACTCGACAACTATCATAATAATGTTCACATACCTCATTGGTTTACTTTTGGCGCTGCTCACAAAACAAGCTTTAGTCAGCAGCATAACTGGCTTCATGGTGATGACAGGTTTATCTCTCATATTCTTCATGAGCGCAGTAATGGCTTTATTGAGATTCAAAGACAAACAAAAGAAGATAATCGAAGAAATCAGAAATATCTAGGTCCCTTCCTGCCATGTCGACAGATATCTCCTCTGCTCATCAGTGAGCTCATCAATCTCTATGCCCATAGCCTCAAGCTGAAGACGCGCGACCTCATCATCCATCTCAGGAGGCAAGGTATAGACCTTGGGCTTGAGCTTCCCCTTATTATCAAGAAGGAACTTGCAGGCAAATGCCTGATTGATGAAAGACATGGCCATGATTGTGGAAGGATGGCCTTCAGCAGCAGCAAGATTTATCAATCTGGCCTGGCCAAGAATGAAAATCCTCTTGCCATCAAGCAAATACTCATCCATGAAAGGCCTGATATTCCTTGCAGGAGCAACCTTCTTCAGACCTTTGAGATTGATCTCAGCATCGAAATGACCTGAATTCGCCAAGACGACACCGTCCTTCATCAGCCCCATATGATGCATGTCAATAATGTTCTTGTTGCCTGTGACAGTCACAAAGATGTCACCTATCTTTGCAGCTTCTGCCATGGGCATAACCCTATACCCATCCATCACGGCCTGCAATGCCCTGAAAGGATCCACCTCGACAACAATCACATTCGAATCCATGCCCTGAGCCCTCTTTGCAACACCCTTTCCGCAGGAGCCGTATCCGCAGACGACAAAATTCTTTCCTGCAAGCAGGACATTAGTTGCCCTCAGTATGCCATCTATAGTTGACTGGCCAGTGCCCTTGATGTTATCCATAAGATGCTTTGTATTGGAATCATTGACGGCAACAACAGGATACTTCAATGCATCATCCTTCTCCATCGCCCTCAATCTGATGATGCCAGTCGTGGTCTCCTCAGCACCACCGACGATGCCCTCCAGCAAGTGCTGATATTTAGTGTGAAGCAAGGTCACAAGATCACAACCGTCATCAATAGTTATGTTTGGGCTGAATTCCACAACCTTCTTAAGATTATCATAGTATTCCTCATCAGACTGGCCTTTCCAGGCATAGACCTTGATGCCCTTCTTTGCAAGATAAGCAGCGACATCATCCTGGGTGCTGAGCGGATTGCAGGAGCAGATCGCGACATCAGCGCCTCCGGCAACAAGAGTCTCGACAAGCACAGCAGTCTCTTTCGTGACATGGAGAGCCATCCCGATCCTGGTGCCCTTGAAAGGCTTCTTCTCCTCAAACCTTCTCCTAATCTCCAGCAGAGCACCCATCTGGATCTCTGCCCACTCAACATTCCTCTTACCCTGATCAGCAAGCTTGATATCCTTAACCTTATACATATATATTACCTCCTAAAATTCCCTCATATCCTTGAATTCCTGGTATCTCTTCAATATCATGTCTTCAGTCAGAGCCTTCAGGTTACCAGGACCGAAACCCTCAGCATTGAAGCTGGCAATGGCTGAAGCATAGACAACACCTTTCCTAAGATTCTTCTCGTCGTGATCCTTTGTCTTCGCAAGATAACCAATCAAAGAACCTCCGAACGAATCACCGCAGCCAGTAGGATCCCTAATGTCCTCCATGGGATAACCAGGAGCATTGAAGTGCTTTGAATCTGTGAATAACAACGCGCCATGCTCGCCTTTCTTTATGATGACTGCCTTAGGGCCCATCTTCAGGGCTTCATTAGCAGCCTTGACAAGATTAGGTGTGTTGAACAGCTGCCTCGCTTCACCGTCATTAAGGATAAAGACATCAACCTTCCTTATGGCTTCCAGCAATCTATCCCTCTTGTGCTCGATCCAGAAATTCATGGTGTCAAGCATTATCAACCTGGGGTTTTCAAGCTGGTCAATGACCTGAAGCTGGAGATCAGGATCAATGTTCGCGAGGAAGACATACTCTGCTTTTTTATATTTGTCTGGGAGCTTCGCATCAAAATTCTCAAGGCAATTCAGCTCAGTCCTCAGAGTCTTAGCCTCATTCATGTCAAACTCATAATAGCCAGACCAGCGGAAGGTCTTGTGATTTATCTTGATGCCTTCAGTGCAGATACCTTTCTTCCTGAAATCAGACAAGTGCTTCTCTGGAAAATCCTTTCCGACAACTGCCACCATGCCAGGCCTCTCAAAGAAGGAAGCAGCGTATGCTGCATAAGTGGCAGAACCTCCTAACAAATCTGACTTCTTTCCGAATGGGGTCTCCACTTCATCGAGCCCAACTGTACCAACAATCACAAGATTCACCATGACTGTCAAAATCTTCCCCTTATTTATAAAATTTAGGGTCTTAGGGACTCTGTCCGGAATCTCGGAGCTGTGAATCCAGCTCGCATCTTGGATCAAGTTGGGCATAAAGCCCAACGGACTAATAGATATAGTGAAATGATTGTCTAACGCTAGGGTTAGTGGCTTCAAAGTCCCTGTTAAAACCAATCCAAAGCTGACATTCCCCGAGCAGGCCACGCTAACACCCTAGATCAAGTGGG